>JASHWN010000293.1 GCA_030044035.1 Xanthobacteraceae bacterium | reverse complement strand
AGCGCGACGACACCTTCGATTTCGACGGCGAGTTTCTCAAGCTCAACGGCGTGCGCGCCTTTCCGAAACCATATGGCGGCACGCGGCCGCTGATGATGAACGCCGGGTCATCGGACGTCGGCCAGGCGTTCGCGCTGCGCAATTGCGATGCGTTTTTCGTCGCCACCGCCGGCTCACGGAAATCGCTCGCCGGCAACGCCGCCAAGGTGGCGGAGATCAAGGCACAGGCGCACAGTTTCAACCGCGAGATCGAGGTGTTCACCGTCGGCCAGGTGATCTGCCGGCCGACCCAAAAGGAAGCCGACGAATATTATCAGCACGCCATCATCGACCACGCCGACTGGGGCGCGATCGACGGCATGTTGGCCAACAAAAGCATCACGCCGGCGAGCATCGGCGCCGAAGAGTACGACGCCAAGCGCCGCTATTTCGCCTCCAACGCGGTCGGCGGCTATCCGTTCGTCGGCACGCCCGACAAGGTCGCCGAGGAGCTCGCCATCATCAGCCGCGCCGGCGTGCGCGGCATCGGCCTGTCGTTCGTCAATTATCTCGCCGAGGTGCCGTACTTCTGCGACGAAGTTTTGCCGCGCCTTGTGCGCGCCGGCGTGCGAGTGGCGCGTTGAATGACGGCGTGCGGAACTGTGACGCGGCTATCTCACGCTTGGTCGCGGCGCGGGCGCCGCAGCGTAAAGGTTTCGAATGGCGCCAAGCGGCCGTCCGACCCGACGACGTCGTAGTAGGTGACCTTGATGGTGGTGAAATCGCCGGGCCGCGATCCCGGATCGAGATCGAACGCGGCGAAGCCGTAAGCATGCGCCGCGTTGCGCACGGCCGACCACGGCGCGTCCTCTTTGATGTAAATCGGCGGCCGCTTGCCGGTAGCCGGATCGGGGGCGCCGACGGCGGTGATGACGCGGCACGCCGGCGGATCGAAGAACAGCTGATTCGACGGCAGCGACGTTCCGCCGCCGCCGATGACCATGTGCACCGTGCCCTTCGTGGTGTCGATCACGTCGGTCGAGGTTGCAGCAGGAAGCGGCGTCAAAGTGGCGTTGGCTTGCCAGCCGCGGAGCGGGTGTGAGCGCTCGTAGTGATGCTCGTGGCCGCACACCACGAGATCGACGCCGTATTTGTCGAACAACGGGACCCATTCCTGGCGAATGCCGAGGTCCGCGCCATTGAACTTGTCGACCGTCGAGATCGCCACCTGGTGCATGCAGACGACGAGCCAATCGATAGCGCGATCGCTGCGGGCGGCAGCCAGTTGTTTTTCCAGCCAGGTCTTTTGCGCGCCCTTGGAATAGCCGCGGACGTAGGAATTGCCGCCGTCCTGATAGACGACATCGTCGTTGGCGATGCTGATCACCCGCATCGAGCCGACGGTGAAGGCATACCAAAGCCCGCGTGTCAGATCGGTCTGGTCGGCCGCCGGCGGCAGCGAGAAGTAGGTCTGGTAGGCCTGATAACCGATCGGCCCATTGCCGAGCTCGTTCTCGTGGTTGCCGGCCGCCGGCATCCAGGGACGGTTGCGCGCGCTGCGGCTGTTGTTCGCCCAGAAATCCCACCAGGTGCGCACCCGGTCGTCGGCGATATTGGCGTAGCAGAGATCGCCGTTGAGCAGATGGAACAAAGGCCGCAGCCGCTCCACGCCAAGCGTGGTGTCGCCCGCCGCGGGCGAGCCGAGATTGTCATTCACGAACACGGGAGCCGGTAGTGTCACGCCCGCGGGGGGCACGAACCGTTTGCCGACGGTCGGCGTAGCCTGATCGCCGAAGCTGGTGAAGGTGAACGGCACCCGCCCCCGTGGGGCGGTGCGGAAGGTGCCGAACTCCGGCTCGGCGCCCTCGTGCAGCGCGCCGTACAGATAAGCGGTGTCGGCCTGCAGTGCCCCAAGTTTGGCGTGATAGGCGTAAACCGCTTGCCCTGATTTGGCGTCGGTGTAACTCGCCTCGTTGGCCTTGACTGTTTGCTCGAGCTTGCCGTCGAGGCGCCCCAACAAGACCCGGGCGCCACGAACGGGCTGCAGGGCGTGCCAGGACGCCACCATTTCCGACGATGCGTCGGCGCCGAACTGCAAATGCAGTCCGGAAACCGGCGGTGTCGGTGCCGACGCTCCGCGAGTGTCGGATGCGGCCGCGGCTCCTCCAGTTCCGATAACATTCGGCGCCAACACGGCGCCGCCGCCAATGCCGGCGGCGACCAACAGCTTCCGGCGACTGATTTCGAGACTGGATTGGTCGACTTTTATGCTCATGACGCCAGCGTGACTGCGGGAGGCCTGTGCAAATTTGTGACAGGCATTCTCAACAGGGATATGACGGCGGCTTGGCAGCCTCGCTACGAGGCTAAGTGCGAGCTTTGCTTCGCCCGGGTCGCCTGCCGCGCGCGAGCACTTGACGCCCGACGTCAGTCAGGAAGACCTTTTCCAGCGGATAGCTTAGCCGACGGATTGCCGCCGCAAGCGGCAGCCATTTTACGGCTGCGATATCTTTGGTGACGCGGTAACTTGGCCGCGCCGTCGCCTGCATGCGCCAGAACCGCACCACCTTCTCGAACTGCCCGCTTTGGTAGGCAATGGCGCCGAGATAGTCGTGCACCTGCACGCGATGACCGGTTTCCTCGATAACCTCGCGCTTGGCTCCGATGCCCGGGCGTTCGTTGCGCTTGAGCTTGCCGCGGGGCAACACCCAGAGATGGTCTTTGCTGCGCTGGACTACGGCAATCAGCGGTCGCGCGCCGCGGCGCACCACTATGCCGCCCGCGCCATGAATGGTTTTACCCGACATCGCGGCCCGTCTTTCCTTCCGGTTATCGTTTAGCAAAGTTGCGCCGACGGGAAAGAGATTGCACAAAAATGCGTTGAACGCGTTTTGGACCGTGGCGGAATTGTCACGGTGATTAATTTTCAGCCTCCATAGCCGTCGAAATCTCGGGACGTTTCTCGCCGGGCCTTGGGCGAGGAAGTACCCTCGCGGGGAATTTGAGGCGTCCGCGGACGCGTGACCTCAGGGGCGGGGCCACTGTGGGCTTTTTGGCTTCTCAACTGCCAGCCACATGCCGTGCTTTGTCAGCACGGTGCGGAGCGCCGTTGACGGTTGGGCTCGGCAAAATCCGGATGCTGGGTCGCGCCTGTCTTTCGTTAGCAGGTGCCATTTTCGTCGTGCTGGTGTGCACACTCGGCCTCACCGGCAATGCACAGGCGCAGTTCGGCACGCCGACGGTCACCAATGTCAATCCAAATTCCGGGCCGGTCACGGGAGGAACCACCGTAATTATCAGCGGCGCCAACTTTTTCGTCGTGAGTGCAGTCAATTTCGGCGGCAACCCAGCCGGCGCGTTTACCGTCAATGGCGCCGCGAACCAAATCACTGCGACCTCGCCGTCTGGAACTGGCACCGTAGACATAACGGTAACCGCAGGGGGCGGCACCAGCGCTCCAAGTGCCGCCGATCGGTTCACCTACACGCTGGTGAGCAGTACGACAGCGCTCTCGTCCTCGCAAAATCCGTCGAACACTGGGCAACCGGTGACGTTCACAGCGCACGTAACCGGAGCTGCGCCGAGCGGCACGGTAACGTTCTTCGACGGCGGCACACAGATCGGCACGGCAACACTGGTAGGCGGTACGACGACCCTCACAACTTCTTCGCTAACAGTGGGCAGCCATTCGATCACGGCACGATATAACGGCGACACCAATAATGCCGCCAGCACGTCGGCGGTGTTGATACAGACCGTCGGGGTGCCGAGCGACAGCATCAAGTTGCGCGCGATGCAGGTCTCAACGATGCCGGTCATCGCGCAGATATCCGGGCAGGCGATTGGCGGCGCGATCGACGGTGCGATCGATGCCGGCTTCAACGACAATCCGCAGGCCGTCACGCCCAATGGCGGCGGCTTCACCGTCCAAATCCCTCTCGGTCAGCCGCCTGCACCCTCGCCATCCATCGGTAGCATCAGCACTGGCCGAGGCGGGGCTGGCGCGGGCAGCCGCACCGTCATCAGCACGAGGCGGGGCGAAAACGGCCCCGGCAGTCTTGCCAACGGACGGCAGGGCGGCAATGGCGCGCCGCCGGGCACGCGTCTGATTGACATGCCGGTCATACCGCTGCCGCCTGGTTCCGGCATGCCGCCAGCTGGCGAAACGCGGTTTGCGCCCGATGAAGTGGTCTTGCAGTTCCCCTCCGGAACGCCGGCGCAGCAGATTGCCGATGCCGCCCAGCGTCTCGGCCTTAGCGTCGTGGCACAGCAAACCATCGGCATGCTGGGCCGAACAGTTTACGTGTTTCACATCAGCAATGGGCGATCGGTGCGCGATGTCATTCGCGACGTGCACGCCCAAGTCAATGCCGCGGTGCAGCCAAATTACACTTACGGTCTCACTCAGGATCAAAACGGTCCTGACGCCAACGCGGGCGATTCAGCGCAATACATCGTGCGCAAGCTCCGTCTTCTACAAGCGCACCAGATCACCAGGGGCGATAAAGCCGTCATCGCGGTGATCGATTCGGAGATCGACACCAAACAACCCGATCTCGCCGGCACGGTCAGCGACCGCTACGACGCCGGCTGCGGCGCGACGTCGCCGGATGCTCACGGCACCGGCATGGCCGGCGCGATCGCGTCCCACGGCCAGCTGCTGGGCGTCGCCCCGCGTGCCAACATCATCGCGATCTGCGCCTTCGGCGGTGCCGGTCAGCCGAAATCGAGCACGATCAAAATCATTCAGGGACTCGATTACGCGATGGCGCACGGCGCCAGGATCGTCAACATGAGCTTCGCCGGGCCGCCGGATCCGGCCCTGTCACAGGCGCTGCAGATTGCCCGCGAGAAAGGGGTTCTGCTGATCGCCGCCGCCGGCAACGCCGGTCCGAAATCGGCCCCGCTTTATCCCGGCGCCGATCCAAACGTCATGGCCGTCACTGCAACCGACGAAAACGATCAACTTTTCAAGGGCGCCAACCAGGGCAAATACGTCACCGTCGCGGCCCCGGGCGTCGAGATTTTGGTGCCGGCGCCCGACGGCGGCGTGCAGGTCACAACCGGCACCTCGGTCGCGACCGCCAATGTGAGCGGCGTTGCCGCATTGCTGATCGCCCACAAGCCATCGCTCAAGCCGGAGGAAATTCGCGCAATCCTGGTGACGACGGCCAAGCACCTCGGATCCCAAGGCATCAATCCGCAATTCGGAGCTGGCCTTGTCGATCCGGTCAAGGCACTCGAATTCGTGGTTTCCGATACGCCCGCTTTGCAGCGGGACAGTCTCAACAGCTTTCTCGCGTCGCCCGATGGCAACAGCAAACGTGTGGCGGATGGTTTCTCCGCGTTGGGTTACGCAAGCGAGGACGGTCTGGCGACCAAGGCGCCGCCGCTTGTCGCAGCGCCACGCGACTGGCTCGCCTGGATCGACGTGCGCGGCGCCGATTTCAGCCGCAACACGTTCGGCGCCGACCTTAAGGGTGTGCAGGTGAACGCCATTGTCGGGCTCACGCACAAGATCACGCCGGACTTCCTGGTCGGCGTGCTCGGCGGCTATGAGCATTTCGACTACACTTCGCAGGCGTTCAACGGCGTGCTCAAGGGCGACGGCTGGACCACCGGCGCCTATCTGGGCTGGCGACTCGCTCCGAACCTGCGCCTGGATGCGGGCG
>JASHWN010000292.1 GCA_030044035.1 Xanthobacteraceae bacterium | reverse complement strand
ACCGCCACATAGGCGGCGTGCGCGCCGTACGAATAGGTGCGCTTGTCGCTGGCGAAGGTGCCGTCGGCGCACAGCCCGGCGAATTCCTTCAGCCCGATCGCGGCGCGCGCCGGCGCCGGACCGACCGCCATGCCGCGATCGAAGACGATGTCGCCCGCTTGGCACTGCAGGCGCTTCGCCGCGGCCTCGCGGATGAGCCTGCGCAGTTTTTGCGCGGCGTCGCCGATGGCATTGCCGCCCATCACGATCGAGCGCGAGGAGAACGAGCCGTAGCCCTGGGCGACGTAATCGGTTGAGCCGTGCAGCACGCGATTGATGCGCGCCATCGGCACTTCGAGCGCGTCGGCGGCGATCTGGGCGAACACGGTTTCGACGCCCTGGCCGACCGAGGACGAGCCGACGAACAGCGAGATCGAGCCGTCGGCTTCGACGGCAAGCCGCACGTTTTCGCGTGGTCCGGTGCCGCCGCCTTCCAGATAGCAGCCGACCGCGATGCCGTGATGGCGGCCGTCGATCAGCTTGCCGTTGAGTTTGGCGCGCTCGGTCCACTTGAACTCCGTGAGGCAACGCTCGAGCGTGATCCGATAATCGCCGCTGTCGCATTCGCTTTCGATGTCGAGCACCTGCACGGTCGGCAGCGCATACGGCATGTCGGCTTCGCGGATCAGATTGCGGCGGCGGAATTCGACGCGGTCGATGCCGAGATCGGCCGCCGCCATGTCGAACAGCCGCTCGCGGCAGAAATCGGATTCGAAGCGGCCCGGGCCGCGATAGGTGCCGACCGGCGTCTTGTTGGTGATCACGAGCGACACGTCGACGCGCACGTGCGGTATGCGGTATGGCCCGGCCAGCACCTGCGAAATGTTGCGCGCCGCGGTAGCGCCGTTGGTGCGCACATAGGCGCCGATGTCGGTGAAGGCGTGGGCGCGCAGCGCGATCACGGTGCCGTCGCGCGCGCAGGCGATCTCCAGGTCGCATTCCATGTCGCGCGCGTGATTGAGCGCGGTGAGATTTTCGCGGCGGTCCTCCGTCCATTTGATCGGCCGCCCGAGCAGCCGCGCAGCGAACGGAATCAAAAAGTCCTCGGGGTAGAACTCGCCGCGTGCGCCGAAACCGCCGCCGACGTCGTATTCGACCATGCGCACCGATGGCTCGGGCAGGTCCATCATCTGCGCCAGCGCGCGCCGGTTGGTGAATGGCACCTTGCAGACGCCGCGCACGGTGATGCGCTGGTTCGCCGCGTCCCAATCGGCCAGCAGCCCGCGCGGCTCCATCGGCACCGCGGCGTGGCGCTGCACGGAAAAATGTTCGCGCCGCCGGTACGGCGCGTTCTCGAACGCCGCATCGGCATCGCCGCGCACGGCGGTGATCGTATCGGGCACATTGGTGCCGACCGTCTCGAACAGTATGGTTTCGTTCTTGCGGGCGAGGTCGCGGTCGGCCACGGCGGGCAGCGGCTCGATATCGACCACGATGGCCTCGAGCGCGTCCTCGGCGAGCGCGGCGCTTTCGGCGATCACGACCGCAATCGGCTCGCCGACATAGCGGACCTTGTCGTTGGCGATGACCGGCTGCTCGAAGCGCCGGATCGCGGGCGTCGGATCGTGGCGCAGCGGAATGGTCGGCACCTTGCCGATATCCGCAGCCGTGATGACGGCGTGGACGCCAGGCCGCGCCCGCGCCGCGCTAATGTCGAGGCCGCGGATGCGGCCGTGCGCCACCGAACTGCGTAGGATCGCCGCATGCAGCATGTTTTCGACGGCAAGGTCGTCGACGTATTGGCCGCGCCCGGTCAGAAAGCGAACATCTTCCAGGCGCTCGATCGGGCTGCCGACGAACAGGTTGCTGGCGCGTTTTTGCGCGGTCGTGCTCATATGACGATACCGGCTTCCAGGTTGATCAGCGCCCGCGCCACGCTGAGCGCAGCGAGCGCCGAGGTTTTCGGATTGCTGCGCGACGGCTTGCCTTGCAGCTGGATGGCAAAGCGGCCGGCGGCGCCTTCGGCTTCGATCTCGTGCACGTTGCCGGGCGCGTCGGGATCGGCGACCAGCTCCACTTCGGTGGCATCGAAGCCGAGGCCGGCGAGCGCCACGGCGGCGGCGACGTTGGCGTTCTGCGGATAAAGCAGGGCCGCCTCGCCGGCAGTGCCGCGATAAAGTACGGTGCGCGCCGTAAGCTTGTCGAGATCGGCTACCTTTTCCGCCGGCGAGCCGCGCCACGCCGCCGGCGGCTTGCGCGACCGGTAGCGCACCGTGTTCAAGCCGCCGAGCCGCATCGCCGCAATGGCATCGATGCCGCCGATCGCGCCGGCAGGCAGCAGAATGCGGCTTTTCCCCCGGCGTGCGGCGGTTTTGAGATTGTCCAGCACTTTCACCTCGGCCAGCGCGCCGATCGAGATGACAAGCAGATCGACACCGTGCGCCAGCACGTCGGCGCCGTGTTGGGCAACCGCGTTCTGGCCGGCGACTTCGGCGACCACTTCAGGGCCGCGTGCGAGTAAATCATTCAGCGACTCGACAATGTCGATTCCGGGCAGCGCGGCGCGAGCCTTTTCGGCGCGTCCAGGCCGGCACAACGCACTTACCAACTGGATACCCGCATCCGCTTTTTGCAGCGCCTCGACAACGTCGTGCGCGATGCCGCCGTAACCGATGAGGCCGACCTTTTTGGTCAAAGCCGCATCCCCGTAAACTTCCACTGCGACAGCTCTTCCATGGTGTAGCGCACGCCCTCGCGGCCGAAACCGGAGGAGCCGACGCCGCCGAACGGATAGGTGTCGAGCCGGAAGCGGCTGGCGTCGTTGATCCACAGCGAGCCGACGCGCAGCTTCCGTGACACCTTGAACGCGGTGTCGAGGCTCTTGGTAAAGCACGCGCCTTGCAGGCCGAACTCCGAAGAGTTGGCGAGCGCCAGCGCCTCGTCGACGTTCGCCACCGGCTGCACCACGACGACCGGGCCGAACGCCTCCTCGCGCATCAGCCGCGCCTCGGGTGGCGCTTCGGCGACGATCGCCGGACCCAGAATGGCGCCGCGGCGCTCCGGCTCGAGCACGAGCTTGGCGCCCTTGTTGACCGCGTCGGCGATCATCGCTTCGACGCGGTCGGCGGCCGCGCTCGACACCATCGGGCCGACGTCGGTCGCGGCATCTTCGGGATCGCCGACCTTCAGCTTCTTGGCCGCCGCCACGAACTGCTCGAGGAAGCGTTCGAACACCGCGCGCTCAACGATGACCCGTTGCGCCGAGATGCATTGCTGGCCGCTCGCTTCGAACCCGGCGCCGGCGATCCGCGTCGCCGCATCGGCGAGGTCCGCATCGGCGCAGACGATGTTGGCGGCGTTGGAGCCGAGCTCGCCGACGAATTTCTTGGCGCCGGCCGCGCGCGCCAGTTCGTTGCCGGCCGCCGTTGAGCCGGTCACTGTGACCGCGGCGACCAGCGGATGCGCCACGAGCAGCTTGGCGGTGTCGCGTCCGCCCGGCACGACGTTGAACAACCCATCCGGCAGCCCGGCTTTTTTCATCGCTTGCGCCATCAACAGCGCGACCTCGGTGCCGGGCGGCGACGGTTTTACGACTACCGCGTTGCCGACCGCGAGCGCCGGCGCGACTTTTTGGATGAGCAAATTGACCGGGCCGTTGAACGGCGTGATCGCCGCGACCACGCCGTAGGGGATGCGCACGGTGAAGCCGAAGCGGCCGGCGCCAGTCGCGGCGACATCGAGCGGCAAAACCTCGCCGTTGAGATGCGGCAATTGCGCCGCGCAGGCGCGGATGAAGGCGCCGGCGCGCTTGGCTTCGAAGGTCGCGGCGCGGCGCGGCTTGCCGATGACGCGGATCAGCGAGCGCACCAGCTCGGCTTCGATCTTGTCCATGGCATCGGCCGCCGCGGCGAGCCACTCGAGGCGCTTTAAGGTGGTCGCCTCCTGGTTCGCCACATAGGCGCGGTGCGCATGCTTGACCGCGGCGTCGACGATGCCGGCGTCGGATTCGACCATGTGCGAGGCGACGCTCTCGTCGATCGGCGACACCAGCGGCGAAAACGCCGCGCCGGCGGCATCCGCCGTGCCGCCGATCCAGGGCAACAGACGCGGGATATCGTTCATAACAAAACCTCCGCTACGGAACTCAACGGCGCGCGGCCGCGATCAAAGCAAACAGCCGAGCCGGTGTCACCGGATAT
>JASHWN010000291.1 GCA_030044035.1 Xanthobacteraceae bacterium | reverse complement strand
GCTTCCGGGTCGGTGCCGTTGCGGATCGTTGCCTGGCCTTTGCCGTCATAGCCGTAGCGCCGCGTCTTGAGCACGGCAGGACGGCCGATCTGCGCCAGCGCCGCCGCAAGCTCGGCCGGCTCGCCGACCGGAGCAAACGCGGCGGTAGCAATGCCGAGCCCGCTGACAAAGGTCTTTTCGGCAAGCCGGTCCTGGGTGGTCGCCAGGATTTTCGGGTCGGGCAGCACCGGCACCCGCGCGGCGAGAAACGTCGCGGTCTCCGCCGGCACGTTCTCGAATTCGTAGGTCACCACATCGACGTCGGCGGCGAAACGGTCGAGCGCTTCGGTGTCGTTGTAGTCGGCGCAGGTGACCCGATGCACCACGTCGAAAGCCGGCGCATCCGGGCTCGGCGCCAAGAGGTGGCACTTGAGACCAAGCCGCGCCGCGGCTAGCGCCAGCATGCGGCCGAGCTGGCCGCCGCCCAAAATGCCGATCGTCGCTTGCGGCTCGAGCGCGGCGCCGCTCACGCCTTCGCATCCTTCGGCTCGTCGGCGACGCCTTCGGTCTGCCGCGCCCGCCAAGCATCGAGCCGATCGCTCAGCGCCGGATCGCTCAACGCCAGCACGCTCGCCGCCAGCAGCGCGGCATTGATGGCGCCGGCATGCCCGATCGCGAGCGTGCCGACCGGTATGCCCGGCGGCATCTGCACGATGGAATAGAGCGAATCGAGCCCGGCCAGCGCCTTCGACTCCACCGGCACGCCAAACACCGGCAGGCTGGTCAGTGCCGCCGTCATCCCCGGCAGGTGGGCGGCGCCGCCGGCACCGGCGATGATCACCCGAAAGCCGGCCGCCTTGGCGCCCTTGGCGAAGGCGTAGAGCCGCTCCGGGGTGCGGTGCGCCGAGACGATGCGCGTAGCGTACGAGACGCCGAGCGCGTCCAGCGTTTCGGCGGCATGCTTTAGGGTCTGCCAGTCGGACTGGCTGCCCATGATGATAGCGACAGATTTGGCTCCCAGCGGCGCCACAGTAAAAATCCCTGCCCGAAGGAAGCGGCGAATTATAGGGCTACGCGTTAGTGTGGCAAGGCAGCTATGATACGCTGCTTAACGCTGAGGTGGCGCCCATGCATATGGACGAAATGCATTATCTGCCGCTGGCGCCCGAATATTTTCTTATCCTGGCCGGGTTTTTCCTCATCGCCGTCCTGGCGCTGGCGTTGCTGCGTCACGCCTATCTGGACCTCGGTGTCAGTTCAGGCACCGCACTCCTCCTCCTGCTGGCGTCTCTGGTCGGCAGCTATTTCAACATTCCGGTGGCCCAATTGCCGCCGGAGCATGTCGTTTCCGATCAGGTGCAGGATTATTCCGGCATTTACTACGTCATCCCGCGCGTCACCGATTGGGGCGGCACGGTGATCGCAGTGAACGTCGGCGGCGCGGTGATCCCGACGCTGATGTCGATTTATCTGTTGATCACGCACCACCTGTGGCTCCGCGGCGCCATCGCCACGGCGATCGTGGCCGTGCTGTTGCACTTGCTCGCCAGTCCGGTGCACGGGGTCGGCATCGCCATCCCGATCTTCTGGCCGGCGGTGATCACCGCCATCGTGTCGCTGGTGTTGGCGCCCTACGATGCGGCGCCGCTCGCCTATATCGCCGGCGGCATGGGGACGCTGATCGGCGCCGACCTGACCAATCTCTCGCAGGTCCGCGGCCTCGGCGCGCCGGTCGCCTCGATCGGCGGCGCCGGCACCTTCGACGGCATCTTTCTCACCGGCATCCTCGCGGTATTGTTGGCGGGTCTCTACCATCCGCGGCGCGCCGCTGTGCAGTCATCATAAGCCGCGCGGTGCGGAATAGGCTTCCGCGGCGCCGCGTGCGGGGTACAATTCGCCGCTCGCCGTCGAGAGCGATCATTCGAGCCATCAGCGATGTCCGAACCTAAAGCCGCGTCATCGACCGCCAAAGACCCGCGCGCCATCACCGCGTATCACGCGCACGTCTACTACGATCCGGCCAAAACCCGCGGCCGCGCCGAGCGGCTGCGCCAGCGCGTCGGCGAAAAGTTTCCCCACGCCAAGCTCGGCCGCTGGCACGACGAGCTGGTCGGGCCGCATCCGCAAGCGATGTATCAGATCGCGTTTGCGCCCGAGCTGCTCGCCGAATTCGTGCCCTGGCTGATGCTCAACCGCGATGGGCTCACCGTGCTGCTGCATCCGGAAACCGGCGACAATTACACCGATCACAGCGCCCATGCCGCCTGGTTCGGGGCCGTGCTGCCGCTGCGGCTGGATGTGTTTACCAAGCAAAGTTAGGGTACGCTCACGAATTTCGATAAACCCGCGTCAATACGCCCCTCGCGAGTTTCTAGCTATGACAGATCGTTGATATTATGGATGTTAGATAATAAAAAAAATGGCCGTGCAACCGAATAAGATGGCAAAATCTTGGGATCAGAACATCAAGGCCTGAGGCCACAGTCAGAAGGAAAAGGCCTGCGGTCAAGAGAAAAAGCCCCCATGTGAGCCAAGCTATGTTTCGACTTGAGCGCCTACTTGAATCTGCAACAACTTGCTGAAAGAGGATCGTACTCTCTGCGGTAAGTTGTGAGTAGTCGCGCTCGATTCCTTCCAGCCTTCTAGCGGTGGCGTACTGCGCACGAAATGCTT
>JASHWN010000290.1 GCA_030044035.1 Xanthobacteraceae bacterium | reverse complement strand
GCGTATAGATCAATGTCATGATGGTCAGTATGGCGGTGACCGAACCGTTGGGCGGCACCCTCAGCCACGGTGACGACCAGAATATGTCCGCGCCCCGCACTGCCGACCGCGCCGGCCGCGGCAGCGTCACCTCGCCGCCGAAGCCGTCGACGCTGGTGAACGTCACCTTAAAGCGCACGTGGCCCCCAGTCAGGATCGTTGCGCTGGGCTTATCGACGGCGATGCGGAAGTCGCCGGCACCTGAGTACGAAATCGTCGTCGTCGCGCCCGTGACGGAATCATGGATGACGTCGTGATAGGTGCCGGCCTCCCACAGCACGAACGGACCGTACTTATAGGCTCCAGCGTCATCCGCTTTGACCGAGAAAACATGGAGCTTTCCATCTGGAAAGAGGGACGTGCCGACGACCGTGGCGCCAGCGCTCGCCTTGCCGGCGATGGTGACCTTGGTGACGCCGACGATCGGGTCGGCTGGCGAAAGCGCCGCCGTGACATTGGGGCTCGCCGCCGCCGGCGCGAGCAGGCCCAAGGTGATCAGCAACGTCGCGGTCGCGTTCCAGCGTGTCATGCCGACTTTCCGCCAACGTTGAGTGAGGTTGGTGTCATAGTTGCGATGGATGCATGGGGGTCAGTTGAGTCGAGGTGCGCCAATTCTTCGCCGCCAAGCGGGCGCTGCGAGTGCGGCGTCGCGCAGCCGATTCCGCTTCATCTTGATGAAGGCGTCAACGCTCTTGAGCTCCAGCACGAACCCTGCGATGCCGAACGCGACAAACGGTGTGACGGCAAACGGGCAGTGCTGCCAAATCCTGTGCAGCATGGTGTGATAGGCAATCTCATGGCGGTAAAAGTATCGCATCAGCGCATAGGTACCGTGCAGATTGTAGCCGTGCCGGGACAGAATGGCCGCCGCGACCAGCCGCGCCGTGCGGCCGTTGCCGTCGACGAACGGATGAATGGTGTCGAGGAAAAAATGCGCCAGGAGGGCTTGGACCACCGGCGGCAGGCTGCGCAGCTCTGCGCCGTCGACGAACGCGACGTACTGCGCCATGAGCTCCGGCAGCCGTTGCGCCGGCGCGCCCCGATGAATGCCGCCTACAAGTTCCCTGCCGACCTCACACGGCGTGGTCCGCAGCGCGCCGGCCGTCGGGCCGCTGGCGCCGTGCTCCTCGGCGACCATGCCGTGCAGGGCGAGAATGTCGGTCAGCGACAAGGCCGCGGTGCCCGGTACGAAGCGCTCCCTGATCCACGTCCTGGCCTTGGCGGTTTTGCGGACCGGGATGCGCTTCTCGTCCGCTGCGGCCGGGTCGTCCGCCGCCGGCGCGTCTTGGCCTCTGCCCCAGGTCTTTGCCGCGTCGACCGCGGCCGCGGCCACCGCCTCCGGAACTTCCAGCCAGTGCGGCGGCAGCACCGGATTGAACGCCGCCGCCTTGTACTCCTCGATGGCAAGGATGTGCGGAACCAGGCTGCGCAGATCGAGCGAATAACTGAAATCGAACGCGGCCCAGTCCTCGAACTCCACTTCGAATCGCTCCCGCTTGGCCGGCCCGCCGCTTAAGGCGACGCTACCGCGCTGAGGTAGTCGATCAGCGCGGCGACGTCCTGGTCGCCGACGTTCAAGTTCGGCATCAACACCTTGTAGTGTTTAGCCAGCGCCACGGCGATAGGATCGCCATCTTCGCGCATCTTGTTCGGCTCGCGGATATAGCGCTCGAGCCACTCACGATCGCGCGCGCGCGTGACATATCTGAGGTCTGGTCCGATCTTGTCGCCTTGGCCGATGGTGTGGCAGGGCGCGCATTCTTTGGCGAACAGGTACTGTCCGACGTGGAATTTCAGCGGCGCGCCTTCGGCAGCGCGTCCCGCCGCCGCCGGCTGCACGACCGGGCTGTAGCCGATGAAATTGGTCAAGAGGCGGGCGATAACGCTCGGATTGTCAGTCGAGGTGTCGCGCATCCACTGGCCGGTCGGTTCGTTGCCGAGCAGAATGTGCGGCGTGTGGCCGTCGAGGTTCGGCCCCGGCCCGGAGGTGATGTCGGGATCGTCGGTCAAGCCGAGCCGATAGGCGAGCAGATCGATATCGGATCGCTTGCCGGTCAAAAACGTCCAGCCGGGGCCGATATCGAAGTCCTGCATGTACGCCTTCAACACGGCCGGCGTGTCGTAGTCGGGGTCGATGCTGACCGAATAGAAAAAAATGTCCTTGCCGACACGGTCGCCCAAGATTTTTTGCACCTGGGCCATGCGCGCGGTTTCCAGGGGGCAGGTGAACATGCATCGGGTGTAGATGAAATTGACGGCGACGGTCTTGCCCTTGATGACGTCGTCGTAGAAGTGCAGTTGCTGGCCGTCCTGGGTGATCAACGGCACGTTGGCATTTTGACCGAGCCGTCCGGACGCAACGGCGGCGGTGGCGAAAAGCGCTGCGCCGACCGCCAGGGCGGTCAACGCCAACGCGACCGTCCATTTGCCGCTCACTCCGTGCGCCGCTTTATCGAAGCCGCTTGCTCGATTCCGCTTATTGGCGGGGAAGCTGAACCAGCCAACCATGTTGCGCTCCGATACAAGGGCGCCCGGCCACATCCGGCTAGAGCACGATGATTTTAGATCGATTCGAGGCCGCGCAGCGTTGCCGCGCCAACTTAAAATCACCTGCTTGAGCGTCCAGCTTTGCCACCCCCGACGCGGCGACCCGCTGCGACAAAGCCCCAGCGCCCATGAACGAGGAGCGGGCGCTGGAGCGTTCGTCAGTGATTGTCGTGCCGCTATGGCTCGTTGTCGCCGGTACCTCAGCTGCCATTCGTCTGGCTGGTGTAGGGCGGGAAGGCGCCGGACAGAATTTCGTCTGGCGGCTGGAAGGTCACGCCGGTCGGCGCCGGAATCGGCGTCGGCAGCGGATTGAGGAAGACGCCGCCGGCGTCGTTGATCTCCCACCGCAGCAGCATGGCATTGTCCTCATGCATCATGTTGTGGCAGTGCTCCATGAACATGCCGCCCCAATCGCGGAACTGTATGAAGAGCGTTACTTCGTCGCCGGGGCGCAGCCGATAGACGTCCTTGCGGCCGGCTTCCCACTCCGGAACGCCGATGGAGCTGGTACCACCGTTGGTGGCGCGTCGAAGGATGTGACCCTCCTCGAAGTGGATGTGGATCGGGTGGTCCCACGTGCCGCCGTTGATCAGCGTCCACGTCTCCGCCGTGTCATGGGTCGGCGCCGAACTGATGCGGCCGAAGTCAGCCAGCAACTCGCAGTTGGCATCGTCGTTGCCGTTGCCGATCGTGCCGCTCGAGATAGTGCAGACAGTTTCACTCTTGGCGAAGATCGTATTGTTGTTAAAGGTTCCGATGCCCCAGGTGCCGACTCCATTGACGCCGCCGTTCGTGCCGTTGCCGTCATAGGTCGTGACCGGATTGTCTTGGGTGACCTCGCCAAAATGGCCGAATAGGAACGTCCGATTGTTGTTGATCGCCGGCTCGGCCGGATTCGGGATCATCGTCGCGGGAATGACGCTCTCGTCCCTGGCCGGCGGCGCGCCCGTGACCTGGAACTGCAAGCAAGGCCCGACCGCGGGATCGACGGAAACTCCCTGCATGGCGCTCGCCACCGTGAGGATTGTCCCGGGCAGCTTGCCGTTGGTCTGCTCTTGCAGG
>JASHWN010000289.1 GCA_030044035.1 Xanthobacteraceae bacterium | reverse complement strand
GGTGTCGGCCCGCTTGGCCTCGGCTGCCTTGGCGGCGTCCTGCGCCGCCAAGGCCGCGGCGAGCTTCGGGTTCGCCCTGGCGGTATCGAGTTGCGTTTGCAGCGCCGCGACCTTGGCGGCGGCCTTCTGCCTGCGCTCGTCGGCTCGCGCCTTGGCTTGGTCGGTCTTGGCGGCGGCGAGCACTTTCTCGGCGAACGCGAGTTCGGCGTCGGCGCGAATCTTGAGCCGTTCCAGTTGGTGCAGCGATGCCAGCAGCGTCGCCGCCCCGTCAGCCGCCATCGCAGCCGCGTCCTTGGCCTGATCGGCGCTATTGACGGCTTCGGCCGCCGCGCGCTCGAGCGCGTTGGCGCGGGCCGACGCCGCCGCCAGCGCTTGTGCGTTCGGCTTAAACAGCGCCGCATCTGAAAACGCGACCGGGGCCGTATCGTCCGGCGCGATGATCACGCGCGTGCCCTTCGGGACTTTGTCGAACAAGTCCTCCGCAAAGCCGTAGGGCATCCGCACGCAGCCGTGCGAGGCCGCATATCCGGGCAGCGGCCCGCCGTGCAGCGCGATGCCCGACCACGTGATGCGCAGCATGTTCGGCATCCAGGCATCGTCATAGAGGTTCGAGTGGTGGTCTTTGTCCTTGTCGACGACGCTGAACACGCCGGCGGGCGTTTCGCGTCCCCTGATGCCGCTCGACACCGGCGCGCGCAGGATCCAGCCGTCGGCGTCGTAGATGTTCACCTGCTGGGTCTTGAGCGACACAATGGCCATGATCGGCTCACCTGCATCGCGCGGGGCCGTCGCCTCGACGGGGCGCGCGTGGCGGAGCTGATGCGCCGCGGCATCGATGGGCGCCGCCGCCGTCAGGGCCATCAGCACAGCCGTGGCCGCGATGGTCGCAACGGCGGTAAGCCCCCAGCTCCGGGTCGCCCTGGTGGATTGCGCCTTGGCGAATCGATTTGTCATGCCGTGCTCCGGCTAAATGCCCCGCTCTAAATGACTCGCTCGGCCTCTGCCGAGGCCTGTGCCGAGGCATAAGAACGACGCCACCGCTATGGTTCCCGTTTTGCGCGCGCGGTCAATAAACATCTGCGCGAGACCTGTCAGAGCTCGGCGAAAGTGGGAGCCGGATCCACCCTGCCGACGACGTTTTGCGATGCGTTTAAGTCTGGATGTGGCCCCCACAGCGTAATTTCGCTGCTGCGCAGCATTTTGGCCGCTTTCGGGCAGATCCGGCGTTGAGCGACGCTCCCGAGCGGCATTATAAATCATGAGCCTTTGCACCGCTGTGAGTCTCCTTCATGAATGGACAATGGATCGGTCGATACACCGGCACGAATCAAGGGTTACTTGTTATCGATCTGGACGATGTCGGAACCCATTGCGACGGCACGGCGGTGGCGCTGAATAGCAATGCTGCACTGCCACCGATGCTAGCAGACTTAGTCAACGTATCAAATGGGCAACAAGCTTTTGTTTTACGCGCTATGACCATGCCGATTGACCGAGCGAGCGGCAGACCGGTTGTATGGGACGAAATCAAGAAAAATTATCCAGATGACCTAGTCATTCCCAGTCACGCGGACATCACGTTGAACGTCGGTGTTGATACAAGCCAAATCTCTTGGACAACAAACATTGGCACTACAGGAGCAGCTACGGTAGCCAAGAGCAAAGCCTCCGAGCGATCAGAACTGGTCCCATTAGAGCACGTAAGGAATTGGGAGGAATTTCGCCGCTTTGCGCGCGAACTCCCGCCTTATCAGTACATATTTCGCGGGCAACCCGCGACTCAGCGCCTCCGAACTTCCTTCCATCGTACCGGACGAGCGTCGCTCTACCGGTATGAGCTAAACGACATTCCGGCACTACATCGACACCTGAGTGGGATGATGGCACACCACCTTGATTTGCGAGACCCATTCCAAAACGCTGCGTTCTACAATCTAATTCAACATCATGGTTATCCAACACCCTTACTAGACTGGACGTATTCACCTTTTATTGGGGCATATTTTGCATTCCGAATGCCGCCGCTTGGATAGAGACGCCAATGAGGAGCGAGTTCGAATTTTCGTGTTTGATAAGCTAAATTGGATAAAAGATTTTGAACAACAGTATCTCGTAACCCCAGCAAAGATGAATTTCACGCTCCTAGAACCACTCGCGTTGAATAATCCGCGCGTTGTGCCCCAGCAATCAGTGTCAAGCATCACAAACATTGATGACGTAGAGACGTACCTGAAAAACCAGGAAGGAAGCGTTGGAAAGCAATACCTAAGAGTTATTGATCTACCTTATTCAGAACGCAGTGTGGTAATGCATGAACTCCAATTGATGGGCATAACCGCTGGCTCACTTTTCCCAGGGATCGACGGCGCGTGCGAAGAACTGAAAGGTCGATTTTTCAGCTTATGAAGACCTCTTCGCTCCCCTCACCCCGGGCTATGCGCCGGCTTCTTCCAGATGCCGCGCTTTTGCATCAGCGTCACCTGCTTGTCGATGACTTCGCGCTTGTAGTCGGCGTGCTTGCCGGGGACTTTGTCGAGATAGCGGTTCTTCGGATAGATCGGCTGCTCGTAGATGATCTGCGCCAGCTCGGCGCGCACGTCCTTGAGCCAGTTGGTCACCTGCGCCGATTCGCGATGGTGGCGCAGCGCCTCGATGTTGATGACGCCGGACACGAAGGTCGAGCCGTTGGTGTCGCGCTGCTTGCCGACCAGTTGGCCGCGATAGTCGACGATCATCGACTGGCCGCCGCCGGCGTCGATGCCGAAATGGCGGCCCTCCGGATAGAGGTGATAGGAGCCGATGTTCGGCGCCACGATGTACATGTTGTTCTCGAGCGCCCGCGCCCGGTTGGAGATTTCGAACACGTCGTTCTCGGTGAACGGGCACGGCATCGAGGCGCGATACACCACCTCGGCGCCGTTCATGGCCAGCCCACGGCCGTTCTCCGGATAATTGCCCTCCATCGCCATCATGATGCCGAGCCGGCCGATCTTGGTATCGGCGACCGGCCAGAACGCATCGAGCGTGCGGCCGTATTTTGCGATCCACCAGTCGTAGATGTCGTGCGGCGACACCGAGCGTTCGACCGGCAATAGCGCCGACAGTTTGTAATGCTGAAGAATAACTTCGCCGTCGGGATCGACGATGAAGCCGACGTTGAAGAAGCGGTCCTTCCAATCCTTATGGCGCGCCTTGGCCTGCGCCATGATGTAGACGTTCCACTGCCGGGCAAGCTTGCCGATCTCGTCGGTCTCGGGGCCCGGAATGTCGATGCAGCAGGTGTTGGCGTAATCGGCGTGATCGACGTCGAGCACCTCGTCGTTGAAGCCCATCAGCGCGCCTTCGGGAATGGCGAGCAGCTTGACCGGAATGTCCAGATTGGACAGCCAGAACGCCGCCTTGGTCAAACTCTTCAGATGCTCGATGTTGTGCTCGATGTCGTCGCGGCGGCGGATGCCGTAAAAGGTCGGAATGAGACCGACCGCGTTATAAGGTTCGATCATGACGCTCTCTCGGTAGGGCGGCCGTTGCTGCCGCCCCTTGGTATTTAGGGCGCCCGCAAGCGGCGCCCCTACGGCAAAATGCAAAGATGGTTAAGCCGCGACGCTCGGCAGCCCGGCGAGCGCCATGGCCAATTCGCCCTCATCGTATTTCTGATCAGTGAGCTTGCCCTCGAAGTAGCTGATATAGGCTCCCATGTCGAAATGGCCGTGGCCCGACATGTTGAACAAAATGGTCTCGGCTTTGCCCATCTGCTTGCAG
>JASHWN010000288.1 GCA_030044035.1 Xanthobacteraceae bacterium | reverse complement strand
TTTCCGTTCCACCTCGACAAGATTTCGTATTGGAGCCGCACCGTCATCGTGCCGCTGTTGGTGCTGATGGCGAAGAAACCGATCGCCCGGAACGCGAAGAACGTGCGCATCGACGAGCTGTTCGTCGCGCCGCCGGCGACGCTCGGACCGGCGCCGCGCGCGCCGCAGCAGAAAGCGACGTGGTTCTGGTTCTTCCGCTTAGTCGACAACGTGCTGCGCGCCGCCGAGCCGTTGTTTCCCGAGCGGGCGCGCCACCGTGCCGTCGATCGCGCCGTGTCCTGGGTAACCGAGCGGCTCAACGGCGAGGACGGGCTGGGCGCGATTTTTCCCGCCATGGCCAACAGCGTGATGATGTTCGACGCGCTCGGCATCGGCGGCAACGATCCGCGGCGCGCCATTGCGCGCCGCTCGGTCGAGAAGCTGCTCGTGGTGCATGCCGACGAGGCCTATTGCCAACCGTGCGTGTCGCCGATCTGGGACACCGGGCTCGTCTGCCACATGCTGCTCGAAGTCGGCGGCGCGCGCGCCACCGGGCAAGCGCGTAAAGGCCTCGATTGGCTGGTGCCGCAGCAGATTCTCGACGTGCGTGGCGACTGGATCGCGCGGCGCCCGGAGCTGCGGCCGGGCGGCTGGGCCTTTCAATACGCCAACCCGCACTATCCGGACGTCGACGATACGGCGGTCGTCGCCATGGCGATGGACCGTTTGCAAAAACTGTCCGGCCGGCAGGACTACGCCGACAGCCTGGCGCGCGCGACGGAATGGATCGTCGGCATGCAGAGCCAGAACGGCGGCTGGGGCGCGTTCGATGCCGACAACGAATATTATTACCTCAACAACATTCCGTTCGCCGACCACGGCGCGTTGCTCGATCCGCCCACCGAAGACGTCAGCGCGCGCTGCGTGTCGATGCTGGCACAGCTGGGCGAAACCGTCCTGCCCCGCGAAGCGGGGAAGGATGGCGTAGTCGAACGCGCCATCGCCTACCTGCGTCGCACCCAGCTCGCCGACGGCAGCTGGTACGGCCGCTGGGGCATGAATTACATCTACGGCACCTGGTCGGTCTTAAGTGCGCTCAATGTCGCCGGCATCGATCCCGCCGCGCCGGAAATCCGCAAGGCAGTCAACTGGTTGGAGGCGATCCAGAACGCCGATGGCGGCTGGGGCGAGGATGGCTCGAGCTACAAGCTCGATTATCGCGGCTACGAGCGCGCGCCGTCGACCGCCTCACAGACCGCCTGGGCGGTGCTCGGCCTGTTGGCCGTTGGCGAGATTGACAACGCGGCGGTCGGCCGCGGCATCGCCTATCTCATTGCAAATCAAGGGCTTGACGGCTTCTGGGCCGAGCCGCGCTATACCGCGACCGGGTTCCCGCGCGTGTTCTACCTGCGCTACCACGGCTATGCGAAGTTTTTTCCGCTCTGGGCGCTGGCCCGCTATCGAAATGTGCAGGATTCGCGGGATCGCAGGCCCGCGTGGGGGATGTAACGGACTCGGCCTTCAGGCCCTTGCGCGGGCAACACTAGGACCCGCCGAAACGTGCAGGGTCGGTTCCATAACCAAGCGAATCTTACGCACTGTGGTCTAAAGGTCACAGCCTTCCAGGCGGCTGTGAGGTAAAATCGCGTCAGTTTTGGAATACCCAAAAAGGGGGGACGGCAATGAAGAAATCACTGCTCGGCCTTGCGACCATCGGCGCGCTCATCGCGGGGCCCGCCATGGCTGCCGATATGCCGCTCAAGGCGCCGCCGGCTCCGGTAGCGCCAGCGTTTAGCTGGACCGGCTGCTACATCGGTGTGGAAGGCGGCGGGGCCTGGGGCCACGAGTCGGTCGTCGCCACGACCGGCACACCGGGAGCCACCGTTACCAATATCAATCCGAGCGGCGGATTGATAGGCGGCACCATCGGCTGCAATTATCAGTTCAACAACATCGTCGTTGGCGTCGAGGACGATCTGTCGTGGGATGGCCTGTCGGGCACCGGGGGTGACCAAGCGCCGTTCTTCAACACGACGTTCTCGCACTCCGTCAAAACGACTTGGCTCGACACGTTGCGCGGCCGCATCGGCATCGTCTTGCCACCTCCCAGCACGTTGCTCTACGTGACGGGCGGCGCAGCCTGGACGAATATCCAGGACAGCGCGGTCGGCCCTGGCGTCCCCGCAGTGTCGCAAACCACCACGCCGACCGGCTGGACGGTGGGTGGCGGCGTCGAACACATGTTCGTGGGGACCCACTGGTCGGCGAAAATCGAGTATTTGTTCGTTCAGTTCCCGACCGTTAGCGACCCGTTCAATACCTTCGCCCCCGTGGGCACGTACGTCGGCGTCAACACCAAGCTGGACGAGAACATCCTTCGCGTCGGCTTGAACTGGCACTTCTAACTTCGGCGGATCGATCGCGACGCGGTACTGATCCGCGATCCTCGACGTTCCTTCTGCGAAGGCCCTGGCAACCGCCGGGGCCTTTTGCTTACGGTTCGTAGGGTGGGCAAAAGGCGCAAAGCGCCGTGCCCACGCTGGACATCCGCTTCGCAGGACCGCGTGGGCTTCGCTACGCTCAGCCCACCCTTGTATTAGCGCGACTCATTAGAATGCGGGCATTCCGTGAGGAATGACCCGGCCCAGGTGGCCACCTGGGCCGGGTCGCCGGTCGTCGGATCGGAGCCCACCGCAGCCTTGAGGGCTGATGGTCGTAGCAAGATCGCGATCGGCACTTCATCGGGCCCGGATGGTTGAAGGAACCGAGGGTTCGCATCA
>JASHWN010000287.1 GCA_030044035.1 Xanthobacteraceae bacterium | reverse complement strand
CGTTCGGCGGCCTGCGCGTCAGCGCCAACGTCAATTTCGCCGTCGAGCCCGGCGAGCGCCGCCTGATCATCGGCCCGAACGGCGCCGGCAAGACCACGCTGTTCAATCTCATCACCGGCGAGCTTACACCCGACGCCGGCTCGGTGCTGCTGTTCGACCGCGACATCACGCGGCTGCCGAGCCGCAACCGGCCGCATCTCGGCATGGCGCGCACCTATCAGATCATCACGCTGTTTCCCCGCGACACCCTATTGCGCAACGCCATGCTGGCGCTGCTCGGCCTGTCGCCGCTGCGCTGGAATCCGTTCGCCACGCTGCACCGCCAGCAGCATCTGCTCGACGCGGCGCGCGCCGCGCTGGCCCGGGTCGGACTTGCCGACATGGCGGAGCGGCCGCTTGCGGAAACCTCGTACGGCGAGAAGCGGCGGGTCGAGATCGCCATGGCGTTGGCGCAACAGCCGCGCGTCCTCTTGCTCGACGAGCCGTTCGCCGGCCTGTCGATCGACGAGCGCCGCGACGTGCGCGCATTGCTGTTGTCGATACCGCGCGACGTTACCGTGGTGATGATCGAGCACGACATGGACACCGCGCTCGATCTCGCCGATCGTATCACGCTCTTGCACTTCGGCGAGATCGTGGTCGAAGGCACCCGCGCCGAAGTCGTCGCCGATCCGCGCACGCGGGAGGTTTACCTTGGCGAATAACGCGCTCTGCCTCCGCGACATCGACGCCTTCTACGGCGACAGCCACGTGCTGCAGAGCGTGTCGTTCACGCTCGGCGAGGGCCGGCTGCTCGGCCTGCTTGGCCGCAACGGCGCCGGTAAATCGACCTGCATGAACGTCACCGTCGGGCTCCTCCCGCCGCGCGCCGGCGCGGTCGAGGTGCTGGGCGCGCCGGTGACACGGCTGCCGCCGGAAGCGATCGCCGCGCGCGGCGTCGCGCTGGTGCCGCAAGGCCGCCGCATCTTCAAAAGCCTCACCGTGCGCGAGAACCTGATGGTGGCGGCGCGCGACGTGCTGCCCGGCACACGGCATCAGCCGTGGACCGCGCAGACCGTGTTTGCCATGTTTCCGCGGCTCGCCGAGCGGGCCGCGCAGATGGCCGGCTATTTGTCGGGCGGCGAGCAGCAGATGCTCGCCATTGGCCGGGCGCTGATGAGCAATCCCCGCGTGCTGTTGATGGACGAGCCGTCGGAGGGCCTCGCCCCGCAAATCGTCGCCGAGGTCATGGCCACCATCCGCAAGCTCAAGGAAAGCGGACTGTCCATCGTGCTGGTCGAGCAGAACCCAAAGCTCGTCTTCGACATCGCCGACGACATCGTCATTCTCAATTCCGGCCGCGTCGCCGTCGTCTCCACCGCCGCCGAGCTGAAAGCCGGCGCCGTCGATCTGCGCCAACACCTCGGGGTGTTCTGAAAATCCACCGAGGGCTGGAGGCCTGCCGCCAAGATTCTAGTAGCGTCCTAATCTGAATCGTCTTACAATTTATAAGTGCGGCGTCTCGTCGAGGCTGGGGAGGTTGAAGATGAGTGATGTGCCGAGTGGAACGGGTAGCCCGCAGAGTGCGAGCGCCAGCCCGGAACCTGAGAAAGGTAAAGCCTTGTGGCTTGTGGTCATTGCCGCCGTCGTCGCGGCCGGGTTTGCAATCTACTTTTTAGGTGCCGGCAGCAGCCTCAGTAACCTGCAACGCGTCGCGATCTTCGTGGCTGCGCTGCTGGCGCTGTTCCTCGCGTTCTTTCTCGCAATGTGGCTCACAGTGGGCAGCCCGGCTTGGCCGCAATGCGATGGCCTGAAAAGCTGTGTGGCATGGCTGCTTGCACTCGGCGGCGGCGCGCTCGTCGTGTTCGTTCTGGTTTGGGTCATGCTGAATTTCACCGGCACTGTTCCCGGCAGCACCGCGACTGCTCCAGGCGGCACAGTTCCGAGCAGCATCGTCGGATTGCCGCTGATCGTGATCGTCGGCGTTATCGTGCTGTTGATCGTGATCAGCTTGGTCACGTTTACCTTTTCGGTGCTGGGGCTGGCCAGCCAGAAAGATGCGCTTGGACTGCCCGACGGGTCAGTTCGCTCGATCATCGCCCTGATGTTGTTGGTTTTATTCTCGATCTTGGCGATCTATCTCTATAACAGCGTTGCGACTGGCGGAGCGAACAATCCTGGCGCGGACATCGCCAAGCAACTGATCGTGTTGCTCGGTACGCTGGTGACCGCCGTCGCGAGCTTCTATTTTGGCTCGAACGCGGTATCGAGCGCGCATGACCAGGTGCTGAAGGCACTCGGCGGCCAGGTTACGCGCAGTCAAAACCCGCCCCCACCCTGACCGCTGACGTGTTGACAGGGGAGCAGAAGAGCAAAAAGGACGACTGATTTGCACCGAGCGTGGTGATTAGTTGGTTTGGTGCGTCAGCGTTCACGCCGCGATCACGGCGCCGCCCACAAGGCGGCGCCGATTTGCACCCCGAATGGTCCATCCGCCCGCCGTCGCCCGCCCAAAACCAGCGACCGTCCGATCCGGGCCGCTGTTTGCGCTGGCGCTCGCCTCGATTTCGCTGATCGGGCCGCTGGCGGTGCACCTGTTCATGCCGGTGATCCCGGCGGTGAAGGCGGCACTTGGCCTGTCCGACGCGCTCGCCCAACTCACCTTCAGCATCGCACTGTTCACCATGGCGTTCGCCACGCTGGTCTACGGTTCGCTGTCGGACCGCTACGGCCGCCGGCCGGTGCTGCTGTCGGGACTGGCCTTGTTTCTGATCGGCAGCGCGATCTCCGCCGCGGCGGATTCGATCGCCGTACTGGTGCTCGGCCGCTTCGTCCAGGCCATCGCCGCCGGCATCGGCGTGTTCGTGCAGAACTTCGTCGGCGCGGCGTTCGCGCAACTATACGGAGTGTTCGCCGACGGCACTGTGATGCCGCTGACCGAAACCACGGCGATCAGCGCCGGCTGCGGCCTGCTGGTCGGCATAGCGCCGTTTTATCTGGCGCGCCGGCGCGCCGCCGCATCGGTCTAGAATGCGGCCGGGGCGCTGCCTCGCTCCGAAACGACAAAGCGGGGCGCCCGCGCGGACGCCCCGCCCGACCACATCCCGACGACTTGGGTTTCAGCTCTTGTTCTCGTGGCGATAATCGTGATGGCAGCCGCCGCAATCGTTCTTGCCGATATTGCCGATCGCCGCCTTGAAGCTGTCGAGGTCCGTGACCGTGGCATTGGCCTTTTTGGCGTCGTCGCCGAACTTGGCAAACCGCGCCTTGAAGTCAGCCATATCGGTCCAGACCTTTTCGGTCGGGCTGAACTTGTCCGCGGAAGGCGAGCCTTCCTCGGACTTGGAATCCGGCGGATAGAGGTTCGGCATCTTCGCCGCCGCATCCGCGAACTGGGCGAAAATCTTGTGCGCCGCCGCCAGGTCGAACGGCTTTTCGCCCTTGGCCATGGCGGCAGCGATCTTGGCCTGATCGCCATTGGCCTTCATCAAGTCCTTGCGCTCCTTGATGACATCCTGCTGAGCGATCGCGGCGCTCAGCCCGAGCACGATGGCAGCGGCCGAAGCCGCGGCGAAGACGGTACGGATCATGAAATCACCCCTCAAGTTGACCGACCAAGTTTTTGACCCGCGGCGCCTGCCGGCGCGGCGGCCGTCGAGCGAAAAACACCGCAGCCGCGTCGCTATTCCGGCCGCGCACAGCGGAGCTAGCCATATACGCAAGCCGGTGCGGCGGAAAGGAGGAGCGGCTCGGGAAGGTAAGCCTGCTCGCAACCTGGCCTCCCTTCCCTATCCCGTTACCCCTCCCCATATGTGGTCCCCTCCCCCATGTGTGGACCCTTGCGCCGTCGCTCGCTTTCAGCGGCGGCGCCACTTAAACATTCCGAGCAGCCATGAAGATCATCCCTATCAGTGAAGCGTTCGCGACCCGGCGCGTCGACGACGGGCCGGAGAATTCCGCAGTGCCTGTGGAAGACCAGGCGCTGCTCGATGCCTATTCGCGCGCCGTGGTCGACGTCGTCGACCGCGTCGGTCCGGCGGTGGTGGCGCTTGCCGTACGCCGCGGCGAGCGCAGCGACCGTGGCACCGGCGAGGCCATGCACGGCGCCGGCTCTGGCGTCATCGTGGCGCCGGACGGTCTCATTCTCACCAATAGCCACGTCGCCGGTGCCGCCGGCGGCGGCGCGTCGCGCATCGGCGTGACGACGCCGGACGGCCAGGAGCTGCGGGCGCGCCTCGTCGGCGACGATCCCGACACCG
>JASHWN010000286.1 GCA_030044035.1 Xanthobacteraceae bacterium | reverse complement strand
AACCGCGTGTTCGTCGAGTTCGGCCTGGTGCTGTGGGCGGCGAAAAAAATCGGCCGGCCGGTGAAATTCACCGCGACTCGTTCCGAAGCGTTTCTCAGCGATTATCAGGGCCGCGACCTCGTCACCAAAGTCGCGCTGGCGCTCGATGCCAACGGCAAATTCCTGGCGATGCGCGCCACCAACATCAGCAATGTCGGCGCGCGCTGCGTGTCGCTGTCGCCGTTGAGCAAGGGCTGCGGCCTCATTCCCGGCCCTTATGCCATTGCGGCAGCGCACTTGCGCGCCATGGCGGTGTTCACCAACACGACGCCGACCAATGCCTATCGCAGCTCCGGTCGCCCCGAGGTGACGTTCGCCATCGAGCGTTTGGTCGACGCCGCGGCCGACGAACTCGGCATCGACCGCGTCGCGCTCCGCCGCAAGAATCTCATCCGCCCGGAAGCGATGCCGTACCGCAACGCCGTCGGCATGCTCTACGACAGCGGCCGCTACGCCGAGAACATGAATTGGGCAATGCAGATCGCCGACTGGAAAGGCTTTGCCGCCCGCCGCCGTGACGCCAAGCGCCGCGGCAAATTGTTGGGGCGCGGCCTTGCCAATTACGTCGAGTCCTCGATCGGCGCGCCGCGCGAGCAGGCGCGCATCCAAGTGCAGCCGGAAGGGCGCGTCGATGTCGTCATCGGCACGCAGCCGAGCGGGCAGGGCCACGAGACCAGCTTTGCGCAAGTCGTCTCCGATCTGCTGCGCGTGCCGGCCGAGAGCGTGCGCATCATTCTCGGTGATACCGACGTGGTGAAGGTCGGCGGCGGCTCGCATTCCGGCCGCTCCATGCGCCATGCCGCGACGGTGTTTTCCAAGGCGGCCGGCACGCTGATCGACAAGGGCAAGGCCATCGCCGCGATCGCCATGGGCACCGCGCCGGAGCAGGTGTCGTTCGACGACGGCCGCTTCGCCTCGCGCGACACCAACCGCACCTTCGATTTCTTCGAGCTGGCGCAGGAGGCCGTGCGCCTGTCTCTGCCCGACGAGCTGAAAGACGGCCTCGCGGTGGTTGCCGATAACGAGATGCATGAGCCGGTATTTCCCAATGGCACCGCGATCTGCGAGGTCGAAGTGGATGCCGAGACCGGCGAGATTAAGATCACGCGCTACGCCTGCATCGACGACGTCGGCCGCTGCATCAACCCGCTGATCGTGCACGGCCAGACCCACGGCGCCATCGCCCAGGGCGTCGGCCAGGCGATGTGGGAACAGATTTTCCTCGATACCGGCTCCGGCCAGCCGTTGACCGGCTCGTTGATGGATTACGGCATGCCGCGCGCCGACACCTTGCCGGCGTTCCGAACCGAAATCGCCGAGGTGCTCTCGCCCACCAATCCGCTCGGCATCAAGGCCGGCGGCGAAGGCGGAACCACTGCGGCGCCGGTCGTCGTCGTCAGCGCCGTGCTGGACGCGCTACGGGAACTCGGCGTGTGCGATCTGACGATGCCGCTGACGTCTGACAAGGTATGGGAGGCGATCCGGCAGGCAAAAGAGCGCAGCGATAAAGCCGCTCATTCCCGCGAAAGCGGGAATCCAAGACTGGGTCCCCGCGTTCGCGGGGACGAGCGGACCTGATGACTCGTCGCTGTGGGAACTGGAACTTGAAGCGGAAATACGGGCAGTTTGCCGCACCGATAACACTAATGCGTGATCCGCGTTGCATCTGCGGACCAGAGGATTATTTACGGCGCATTAGGCCGGCCGGGCGGCTCCCCCATCCCCCGACACCCCGCCGTCCGGCCCTATAAGCCTAAAGTTGAGGCAACGACTCCAAGAACCCCAAGCGCGTAACCTGCTTGGGGTTCTTTTTTATGGCAGCAATTCGCAAGACGCCAAGGCTTTGAAGAGTCTTAGTTCTTAGCCAAGTCGCCGAGCAGGCTGGCGGTCACCGCAAGCTTTGAAACCGTCAATCCCGAACCGGCGATCTCATGGATGGCGGCCGCTACGCGCTCCACTTCGGCGCGGCGCGGTGCGACCCAGGCCTCGACCGCTGCGGCGCCGCTGGCGCCGCCGCTGACCATCGCGGCAGTGAGCCGGCGCTCGGCGTCGCCGATGGCATCGCGGGCGCGGTCGAGCGCCAGCCGGTCGAAATAATCGTCGACCGCAATGGTGCGGGCGGCGCTGGCGATGCGGTCGAGCCGGAAGAACGCGCCGACGGCAAAATAGGTCGCAGCGACTTCGGCGATCGGCCGCGCCGTGCGGTCGGCGACCAGCACGATATCGGGTGCGGCGCCAAGCGCGCCGAGATCGGCGATGCGGCCGGCGAGCGGCTCGGGCACGCCAGCGGCTGCAAGGTCGCTGCGGCGGGCCGAGCGCGCGCGCAAGCCATCCTCGGAAAGCACGCAATCGAGACAGGTCGCCACCGCGCCGATGCCTTCGCCGTAATGGTTCACCACCTCGGCCAAACCCTTGGTGAGGTCGACGTTGCGCAGGAACCAGACCAGGCGGTCGAGCAGCAGATCCTGCACGGCGGCATAGAGATCGAGCTGCACCTTGCCCGATACTTTGTTGTCGAGTTCGTCGATCGCGCCGTTGAGCGCCGACATCGCGTAACTGTCGCGCACCGCCGCGAACGCGCAGGCGATCGCCGCCGGCGCCGCGCCGGTCTGGTCGGCGATGCGCACGATCAGCGACGGGCCGCCGCGGTTGATCATCGAGTTGCCGAGCTGCGTGGCGATGATTTCGCGGCGCAGCCGATGGTGCTCGAGCGCGTCGGGAAAGCGCGCGGCGACGGCTTGCGGGAAATAGCGGACCATTTCGCGGCCGAGATACGGATCGTCCGGCACCGCCGATTCCAGCAAATCGTCGTAGAGCGACAGCTTGGCGTGCGCGAGCAGCACGGCGAGTTCTGGCCGCGTGAACGGCTGCGAGCGGCGGCGGCGCTCGGCAAGCGCGGCATCGTCGGGCAAATATTCGACCGCGCGGTCGAGCATTTGCCGCGCTTCCAGATTTTGAATGAGCCGCTGCAGGAAGCCGAAATCCTCCATGCCGCGCCGCTCGGCAAGCGAGATGGCGAGCGGCTGCAGGTAATTGTTGCGCAGCACCAGCGCGGCGACGTCCTCGGTCATATCGGCGAGCAGCACGTTGCGGTCGGCGAGCGCGAGGCGGTTATCGCGCAGCGGAATGCTGAGCGCGATCTTGATGTTGACCTCGACATCGGAGGTGTTGACGCCGGCGGAATTGTCGATGGCGTCGGTGTTGAGCCGAATGCCGCGCGACGCCGCCTCGACGCGGCCGCGCTGGGTCATGCCGAGATTGGCGCCTTCGCCGATCACCTTGCAGCGCAGCGCGCTGCCGGCAACGCGGATCGCGTCGTTGGCGCGGTCGCCGACCGATTCGTCGGTCTCGTCGGCGGCGCGCACGTAGGTGCCGATGCCGCCGAAGTAGAGCAGATCGGCCGGCGTCTTGAGGATGGCGCGCATCAATTCGTGCGGCGTGACGTGTTCGCCGACGCCGAACAGTTTTTGCGCCTGCGGCGACAGCTGGATGTCCTTGGCGGCGCGTGAATAGATGCCGCCGCCCGGCGAGATGATGCTCTTGTCGAGGTCCTGCCAGCTCGAGCGCGGCAGCTCGAACAGGCGCCGGCGTTCGGCGAACGTGCGTTCGGCGTCGGGCTCTGGATCGATGAAGATGTCGCGATGATCGAAGGCGGCGATGAGCCGGATCGTCTTTTCGCGCAGCATACCGTTGCCGAACACGTCGCCCGACATGTCGCCGACGCCGACCACCGTGAATGGCCGCGCCGCGATGTCGACGTCCATCTCGCGGAAATGCCGCTTGACCGATTCCCAGGCGCCGCGCGCGGTGATGCCGATCTTCTTGTGGTCGTAACCGGCCGAGCCGCCGGAGGCGAAGGCGTCGCCGAGCCAATAATCGTGCGCCGCCGCAATGTCGTTGGCGATGTCGGAGAACGCCGCCGTGCCTTTGTCGGCGGCAACGACCAGATAGGGATCGTCGCCGTCGCGGCGCACCACGTTGGCCGGCGGGATCACGCCGGTGGTGCCGAGCCCGATATTGTCGGTGATGTCGAGCAGCGTCGAGATGAAGATCTTGTAGGTGGCGATGCCTTCGGCCTGGATCGCCTCGCGCGTATCGCTTGGTTTGAGATATTTGGGCACGAAGCCGCCCTTGGCGCCGACCGGCACGATCACCGCGTTCTTGACGTTCTGCGCCTTGACCAGGCCCAGAATTTCGGTGCGAAAATCCTGCGGCCGATCCGACCAGCGGATGCCGCCGCGCGCGACCTTGCCGAAACGCAGGTGCAGCGCCTCGACCCGCGGCGAGTAGATGAACACTTCGTAGAGCGGCCGCGGCAGCGGCATGCCGTCGACCTTGCGGCTTGCGAACTTGATCGCGATCGGCTCCTTGGCGCCGCAATTGTCATCGACCTGATAGAAATTGGTGCGCACCGCCGCCGTCACCGCGTTGACGAAGTGACGCAGGATGCGGTCTTCGTCGAGGCTCGACACCGCTTGCAGCGCCGTCTCGATGGCAGCGGCGATGTCGGCTTCGCGCGCGGCGCCGGCCGCTTCGGCCAAAGCAAGCTGCGGCGCGAAGCGGACGTGGAACAGCGATATGATCGCGGCCGCGATGCCGGAATGCTTGCGCAGCGTGGCCCACATGTAATCCTGCGAGTAGGGCACGCGGATCTGCCGCAAGAACCGCGAGATGGTGCGAATGACGGCAACGTCGCGCCAGACCAATCCGGCCGCGAGCACGAGCGCGTTGTAGCCGTCGTTCTCGGCGGCGCGGCCCATGATGGCGAGGAAACACGCTTCGAGCTGATCCTTGCGCGCGGCAACATCGACGGCATCGCCCGACGCCGTCTCGATCGTCATG
>JASHWN010000285.1 GCA_030044035.1 Xanthobacteraceae bacterium | reverse complement strand
ACATAGCGGCAGAACTGCAAGGTGTCGCCGAGCCCTTGCTCGGCATGGAGCAGAATGGTCTTGCCGGCGAGGTCGATGTCGCCCTTCCAGAGCGGCTGCGCAAAATTCCGCGGCTGCATGGTCGGCGTGCTTGTCCTCCAACGCCACTCGTATTCGGTAAGGCCGCGCGCGAAATCGCCCAGGGCCAGATAGACGAGGCTTCGCCCGCAATGCGCCTCGGCGTAATTCGGCTGAAGCGTCAGCGCGCGGGCATAGCTTGCCAGCGCCTCCTGGTGCCGGCCGAGGTCGCGCAGCGCATTGCCTCGGTTATGCAGCGCCTCCAGATAGTCCGGCCGCACAGCGAGCGCGCGGTCGCAGCTCGCAATCGCCTCCTCGAACCGATTGAGCGAGTGGAGCGCGGTCGCGCGATTGTTCAGCGACTCAACGGAGTTGGGCTGGAGCGCGAGCGCCCGGTCATAGCTGACGAGCGCCTCCTCGTGGCGGCCCATGCCGTGCAGCGCATTACCGCGGCGATTGAGTGCCTCAAGCTCGTCCGGCTGATGCAACAGCGCCAAGTCGGCTGCCGCTAACGCCTCCTCGTAGCGGCCGACGGCTTGCAACGTGGCGGCGCGGCAGTTGTGTGCATAGCCGTAGCCGGGATGCAGCGCGAGCGCCTGATTGCAGCTCGCTAGAGCTTCATCGAACCGACCCAAGGCGTTCAACGCCAGGGCGTAGTTGCAAAGGGCTGTTGCCGAGCCGGCGTTGACGGCAAGCGCGCGGCCGATGAGCCGGCACGCCTCCTCATGCCGGCCTTGTTGTGCCGCCACTACTCCCAACAGATGAAGCGCGTCGAATTGTGCCGGCGCGGCCCTCAGCACGGACTCATAAAGCCGGGCGGCCTCGGCGAGGTGACCGGCCTGGTGCGCGGCGAGCCCACGATGCAGCGCGTCTTGCGGCTCCGTCGGGGCGAAGGAGCTTGACACGAGTTTGCCTCAGAAGATGTCGCCCTGCCAATGCGGATTGATTTCGCAGTGCAACCGTTCGAGCAAGTCGTCGTCAAACATCCAGTTCAGTTTACCGTGATGCCGAAGACGGTTGGCTCGGCGTTGACTGTGACGATGATATGGTATTGGCCCTCGGGCAGCGTAACGTTGTTGCCGTAGCGAGTGGATGTAGGCCCTTGTCCGATCGCCTGCGTGACGACGACCGGAACGTCGACCTGCCCACCGACGGCACGGCCCTTGTCGTCGACGGGCCCGAACTTCATGGTCACCGTGGCATTGGACACCACCTGGCCGGTCTTCCTGTCCAACACCTGCAAGACGAGCTGATAATTGGGCTTCGAGTCTGCGTCCGGCATGACCGGAATCGCACCGCCCTCTATCTCTCTTCCCTGCGTGATATGCTTGGCCGTCACGTCCTTCTGGCTGAAGAAGGGCTCGGGCGCCAGTAGTTGAAGTTCGACGATGTCGGGGCCGACGACTCTCCTGCGCATCACGTCGTCGGCATGTGCCGAGGGCGCGTATGCGACTGCAAGCATCAAGGCAACGGCTGGCGACCAGTCTCGATACGTGCGCATGCAATCCTCCCTAGCTGCGACCTTCTTGAACCCGTATCGCGATACATAATACCGGAACTGCTGCCGAATTAAGGCGTTGAGCGAATCATTTATCACCGCAATCAAAGATAGTCCACCCGTGGGGGTTGTTAGCCTGAGTTCCTGACGGAAGTAGCGGCGCGATCCGGCGGGAGCGTCGACCAGCCGGCAAAGCGGCCATGGGCGAGATGGTCGGCGAGCAGGACGATGAAGCGCGCGCCGTCCTGCTCCGGCGTGATCTCGGCCAGCGCAACACCGGAAAACAGCTGCTTCGTCCAGCAGGCCTCGTCGCGCTCAAGCCGGATCATGACGACGCTGTCGGCTCTGCGCTGCACCAGCAGCGAAATCGGCTCGGGAGCGAGCTTGATGGCGCCGAGCGCAGTCTCGTTGCCATCGAGAACGGCGCGCCAGATCGCGTCGGCCGGATAGCCGACGACGAGCAAGCGAACCGCCGGATGCGGCGCGAAGCGTACGCGGCTGTGCTCGCTTGCAGCGAGGCCGGCCAGCGCGTCGGGCTGCAGCGCCGGCGCATCAAGCGCGTTGAGCACGACGTTGACGGTCCATTCGAGCCGCGCCACATCGGCAAGATAGGCGAGCGCCGTCGCCGCCGGAAATGCGGCAAGAAAATCGGGGAATTCGCCGCCGTAATCGCCCAGGCACGCCGTGCGCGGCGGGTGCCGTGCGATGAACGCCCGCGCGACGCCGTCAAAAAAATCCGATCCGACCAGCTTGTCGACCGCCGGATAGGCAAGGCGCAACGCCGCAATGAGCGTGATCGCAACGTTATTGCGATAGACGTTGAACCGCTCCGCAGCGGCAAAGCCGTCGCCGGCGATATGAGCCAGCGCCGCGCTGTCGCCCGGCGACAGGATGCTGCGCGCGATGTCGCGCTGGATGTCACGCAGTGTCGGCATGGGCGGAACGCCGGTGCGGTTCCAACAGAATGGCGGCGGCGCGGTTGGCTTCCTCGATCAACACTTCAAGCGCTGGAATGTTGGTGTCCCATTCGATCAATGTCGGTAGTGCTCCGAAACGCTGCACGGCTTTCCTGAAAAGCGACCACACCGCGGCATCGACGTGCGAGCC
>JASHWN010000284.1 GCA_030044035.1 Xanthobacteraceae bacterium | reverse complement strand
AGATCGGCCGCATAGGCGATGCGCACCAAAACCATCTCGGCGGCGGCCAACGGCCGGCCGGCAGCCTCGACCTCGGCAATGCCCTTGAGCAGCATCTGCCAGGTGCGCGTCAACACCCGCATCGACAGCTTTTGCGCAAAGCCGCGGCCGCGCGTGCGCTCGGCCTCGGTGAGCGACACGTCGTCGGCGAGCGCCGGCACGATTTTCAGCCGGGTGACGAAATGGCTGAACTCGGCGAGATCGCCGAGCACCATGGCGGGTTCGGCGCCGGTATCGTACTGGTCGCGCAGCTCGGCAAGCGCGCGCGCGACGTCGGCGCGCATCAGCGCCTCGAACAGGTCGATGACGCGGCTGCGGTCGGCAAGCCCGAGCATGCCGCGCACGTCCTCGGCGCGCACCGGGCCGGCGGAATTTGTTGCGTTGCCGGCTCCGCCGGCATGCGCGATGGCCTGGTCGAACAGCGACAGGCAATCGCGCACCGAGCCTTCGGCGGCGCGCGCGATCAGCGCCAGCGCCTCGGGCTCGGCGGCGATGTTTTCTTTCTCGGCGATGCCTTGCAGATGCTTGACCAAGAGCGCGGCGTCGACGCGGCGCAGATCGAAGCGCTGGCAGCGCGACAGCACGGTGATCGGAACTTTACGGATTTCCGTGGTCGCGAACACGAATTTGGCGTGCGGCGGCGGCTCTTCCAGCGTCTTCAAGAGCGCGTTGAAGGCGGCGCCCGACAGCATATGCACTTCGTCGAGGATGTAGACCTTGTAGCGCGCCGACACCGGCGCGTAGCGGATCGCATCGTTGATCGCGCGCACGTCGTCGACGCTGTTGTGCGAGGCGGCGTCCATCTCAATGACGTCGAGATGCCGGCTCTCCATGATCGCCTGGCAGTGCACGCCGACGACCGGCATGTTCACGGTCGGCCCGGTGATCGAGCCGTCCGGCAGCTCGTAATTGAGCGCGCGGGCGAGGATGCGCGCCGTCGTGGTCTTGCCGACGCCGCGCACGCCGGTGAGGATCCAGGCCTGCGGAATGCGGCCGGACTCGAACGCGTTCGAGATGGTGCGCACCATGGCGTCCTGGCCGATCAGGTCGGCGAAGGTCGACGGCCGGTATTTGCGCGCCAGGACGCGATAAGGTGCGGTCGGTGCGGCGTCGTTCATGGAGCGATGATGTCGATGATGTAGCCTGGGTTGAGCGAAGCGAAACCCGGGAGCGGCCAACGAGCCTCTCCATCGGCCCCGGATTTCGCTTCGCTCAATCCGGGCTACACGGGTCAGAGGCGGGAGGCTGACGAGCGACCCGAACCGCGCTCGTTAGGGCTGCTTCCTTCCGGATCTGACCCGGTTGGCGAGTGGCTCGTCCACCGCCAACCTCCCACGGCCTATATCGGCCGGGCAGGGGGCGAAAGCAAGCCAACACATTTCGGCGAGGCGGCAAAGAAAGCGCACCGCGACATCTATTCCCCTCCCCCCATTCGCGTAGCGAATGGCGGGGAGGGGTCAGGGGTGGGGGCTCTTTAGGGACTCTCGGATCTTCTCCGCCGCCGAGAACCTCAGCAATCACCGTCATGACACCCTCTATGTTCGTGAGCACATCGTTGTTCCAGAACCGCAGCACGCGATAGCCGCACGCCTGCAAAAATTCGCTTCGTTTTGCGTCGGCGATCATCTGCCGGCCCTCGCCGTGGCTATCGCCGTCAACCTCGATGACAAGTTTGCTTGTGTGGCAGCAGAAATCCACAAAATAGCGGCCGATCGTAGCCTGCCGGCGAAAATGGCTGCCGGCGAATTGCGCTTCGCGAAGATGCCACCACAGTTTTCGGTCCGCCGGCGTCATCATGCGGCGCAGCTGGCGGGCGAGCGGCACACGCTGATCCTGTTTGCGTGTTCGGTCGTTGCGGCGCGGCATGGCCCCCCACCCCCGACCCCTCCCCGCCATTCGCTGACGCGAATGGGGGGAGGGGAGAGAGTTACTTGCCCCATTTGAGGCGAGCTACGCGCCCGGCGCCCGGCTGGCGCCGCGCTCCAACCGCGCTGCGCTTGGCGACTTTGTTGCGCGCCGCGGCGATCTTTTTTCTTGCCGGCGCGGCTTTCGCCGGCCGCAGGCCGCCGATGGCGTTCTTGATCTTGCCGCGGGTCAGTTGCCAGCCTTTCCAGTTGAGATCGAAGACGATGCCGTTCGGGTCCTTGAACTTGCGCTCGAAGCCCTCGTCCTCGGGCTCGCCGAGATCGTAGAAAAATTCGCCGCCGGCCGCTTCGACTTTCTTCTGCTGCGCCGGCAGGTCGTCGCACTGGAAGCCGAAATGGTGGATGCCGACAAAACCCTTGGGCACGCCGGAGCCGACCTCGCTCTTGTACTGCAACAGCGCCAGATTGACCTCGCCGTCGCTCATATAGCAGTTCCAGGCGGTCTTGCCCTCGCGGATCGGCGTGCGCGAAAGCCCGAACGCCTTCTCGTAGAAATCGGCGGTGGCCTTTATGTCGTTGACGCAAAGCGCGATGTGGCGGATGCGGGCTGCCATGGGGGTGTCTCCTTAAGGCTCACGTACTGGGCCATACTGTATCAGGTTCGTAGCCGTAGGCGGTGAAATACCCGTCAGGCACGGCGCTTCGCGCCTTTGCCCAC
>JASHWN010000283.1 GCA_030044035.1 Xanthobacteraceae bacterium | reverse complement strand
GGTGCGCCCGGCGATCCCGCTCTGTTCGAGGCGCTGCGCCGGCGCCGCTTGGAACTCGCCAAGGCGCTGCGGGTCGCGGCCTACGTGGTGTTTCCCGACAAGACGTTGCTCGATATGGCAAAGCGCAAGCCGAAGAGCCTGGTCGAGATGGCGGCGGTGCACGGCGTCGGCGAGGCAAAGCTGCGGCAATACGGCGAGGAATTTTTGGATGTGATCCGCGGTCACGCGGCGGCGCCGGTCTGAATTCGACGCTTATTCGACCCTTGCGCGCGCTGCGATGGTCTGCCGAATTTCGTTGGCGTCCCGCGAGTTGCGCCCGGTTGCGCCCTATGTTAGCAACGCCGCGATTTTCGCGGGTTGTTGGGCCATTTCGCTTGCGCCCAAATTCCAAAATCCCGCACAATTCCCAGGGGCTCGATCCCAAGGGGCTTGCGCCGGTTGCCCAGCGCCGGTTGCGCCCTTGCGAAAGCGCTCCCGATGACGCGAGTGCATACCAACGTGGCGGCAGAAGACACCATTGTATCGGGGATGGCCGGGCGCTACGCGACGGCTTTGTTCGAGCTGGCGCGCGAGGGCAATGCGATCGATGCAGTCAAGGCCGACCTCGATCGCTTCGATGCACTGATCGCCGAGAGCCCGGACCTGCTGCGGCTCATTCGCAGTCCGGTCTTTTCGGCCGACGAGCAGCTGCAGGCGCTCGCCGCGGTGCTGCAGCGCGTCGGCATCGGCGGCCTGGCGGAAAAATTCCTCAAGCTCGTGACCGCGAACCGCCGCTTGTTTGCGGTGCGCGACATGCTCAAAGCGTTTCGTGAACTGGTTGCCGACCAGAAGGGCGAGGCGACGGCCGAAGTCACGGTTGCGGAAGCGCTCAAAGATGACCACGTTGCCGCGTTGAAAAGCGCGCTCAAGGAGGTCAGCGGCAAGGACGTCGATCTGCAGATCAAGATCGAGCCGGCGATCCTCGGCGGGCTCGTGGTCAAGCTCGGCAGCCGCATGGTCGACACCTCGCTGCGCACCAAACTCAATGCCATCCGACAGGCGATGAAAGAGGCCCGATAATGGATATCCGCGCCGCGGAAATCTCCGCGATCCTCAAAGAGCAGATCAAGAACTTCGGCCAGGAGGCCGAAGTCTCCGAAGTCGGCCAGGTGCTGTCGGTCGGCGACGGCATCGCCCACGTCTACGGCCTCGACAACGTGCAGTCGGGCGAGATGGTCGAGTTCGAGAGCGGCGTGCGCGGCATGGCGCTCAATCTGGAATCCGACAATGTCGGCATCGTCATTTTCGGCAGCGACCGCGAGATCAAGGAAGGCCAGACCGTCAAGCGCACCCGCGCCATCGTCGAGGTCCCGGTCGGCAAGGGTTTGCTCGGCCGCGTGGTCGATGCGCTGGGCGATCCGATCGACGGCAAGGGGCCCATCCAGGCCGATCATAAGGCCCGCGTCGACGTCAAGGCGCCCGGCATCATTCCGCGCAAGTCGGTGCACGAGCCGATGGCGACGGGGCTGAAGGCGATCGACGCCTTGATCCCGATCGGCCGCGGCCAGCGCGAACTGATCATCGGCGACCGCCAGACCGGCAAAACCGCAATCGCGCTCGATACCATCCTCAATCAGAAGCCGCTCAACGCTTCGGGCGACGAGAAGATCAAGCTCTACTGCGTCTATGTGGCGGTCGGGCAGAAGCGCTCGACCGTGGCGCAGTTCGTCAAGGTGTTGGAAGAGAACGGCGCGCTCGACTACTCGATCGTGATCGCCGCCACCGCGTCCGATCCGGCGCCGATGCAGTTTCTGGCGCCGTTTGCCGGCTGCGCCATGGGCGAATATTTCCGCGACAACGGCATGCACGCGGTGATCATCTATGACGACTTGTCGAAGCAGGCCGTGGCCTATCGGCAGATGTCGCTGCTCCTGCGCCGTCCGCCGGGCCGCGAAGCCTATCCGGGCGACGTGTTCTACCTGCACTCGCGGCTCTTAGAGCGTGCCGCCAAGATGAACGACGACAACGGCGCCGGTTCGCTCACCGCGCTGCCGGTGATCGAGACCCAGGCCAACGACGTGTCGGCCTATATTCCGACCAACGTCATTTCCATCACCGACGGTCAGATCTTCCTCGAGACCGATCTGTTCTATCAGGGCATCCGTCCGGCGGTGAACGTCGGCCTGTCGGTGTCGCGCGTCGGCTCGGCGGCGCAGACCAAGGCGATGAAGAAGGTCGCCGGCCGCATCAAGGGCGAGCTGGCGCAGTACCGCGAAATGGCGGCGTTCGCGCAGTTCGGCTCCGATCTCGACGCCACCACGCAGCGGCTGCTCAACCGCGGCTCGCGCCTGACCGAGCTGCTCAAGCAGCCGCAATTTTCGCCGCTGAAGATGGAAGAGCAGGTCTGCGTCATCTATGCGGGCGTCAACGGCTATCTCGACCCGCTGCCGGTCGATCGGGTGCGCGCTTTCGAGGATGGCCTCCTTGGCGCAATGCGCGGCCAGCATGGCGATATTCTGAACGCGATCCGCGACTCCCGCGATCTCGACGACGCCACCGCGGCCAAGCTCAAGGGCGTGGTCGAGAACTACGCCAAGACCTTCGCTTAACAGGTGTCAGGGATCAGGAATGCAGGAGTCAGGAATGAATATCGAAGCCAATCCCTGTTACCTGACGCCTGATTCCTGGCCCCTGATTCCTGACTCCTGACTCTTGATACCTGATATCCATGCCTTCGCTCAAAGACCTGCGCAACCGTATCGCCGCCACCAAGGCGACGCAGAAGATCACCAAGGCCATGCAGATGGTCGCGGCGTCGAAACTGCGCCGCGCCCAGGCCACGGCGGAGGCGGCGCGGCCTTACGCCGCCAGCATGGAAAAGGTGCTCGGCAACATCGCCGCTTCGGTCGGTACTCTGGAGACGGCGCCGCGGCTGCTGCGCGGCAGCGGCAGCGATCGGGTCCAGCTGCTTCTGGTCTGCACCGCCGAGCGCGGCCTGTGCGGGCCGTTCAACACCGCGATCGTGCGCCATGCGCGCGAGCGCGCCATCGCGCTGATGGCCGAAGGCAAGGAGGTCAAGTTCTTCTGCGTCGGCCGCAAGGGCTACGACCAGCTGCGGCGGCAGTATGCCAACCAGATCGTCGAGCTGGTCGATTTACGCGCCGCACGCACGCTGCACTTCGAGCATGCCGAGGGCATTGCGGAGAAAGTCATCGCGCGCTTCGAAAAATTCGAGTTCGACGCCTGCACCCTGTTCTTCTCGCGCTTCCGCTCGGTGATCGCGCAAATTCCGACCGCACAGCAGGTCATTCCGCCGCTGTTCGACAGCAAGGCCGCCGATGCGCTGGGCGGCGCTACTTACGAGTTCGAGCCCGAGGCCGAGGACATTTTGCATGAGCTCCTGCCGCGCAATGTCGCGGTGCAGATCTTCCGCGCCCTTCTGGAGAACGCCGCCTCGTTCTACGGCGCGCAGATGTCGGCAATGGACAACGCGACGCGCAACGCCGGCGAGATGATCCGCAAGCAGACGCTCACCTACAACCGCACCCGCCAGGCGATGATCACCAAGGAGCTGATCGAGATCATCTCCGGCGCCGAAGCGCTGTGACCCGCACAAGCAAAGAACTAAGGACGGCTACGAGGATCACTTATGGCGAATAAAGTCGGACGTATCACCCAAGTTATCGGCCCCGTGGTCGACGTGCATTTCGAGGATCATTTGCCGGCGATCCTCAATGCCATGGAGACCACCAACCAGGGCCGCCGGCTGGTGCTCGAAGTCGCCCAGCATCTCGGCGAGTCGACGGTGCGCTCGGTGGCGATGGACTCCAGCGAAGGCCTGGTGCGCGGCCAGGAGGTGAAAGACACCGGCCAGCCGATCGCCGTGCCGGTCGGCGACGGCACCTTGGGCCGCATCATGAACGTGGTCGGCGAAGCGGTCGATGAGGCCGGCGACATCCCGCATCAACAGACGCGCGCCATCCACCAGGACGCGCCGGCCTACACCGACCAGTCGACCGAGGCGGCGATTCTCATCACCGGCATCAAGGTGGTCGATTTGCTCGCGCCCTACGCCAAGGGCGGCAAGGTCGGGCTGTTCGGCGGCGCCGGTGTCGGCAAGACGATCATCATCATGGAGCTGATCAACAACATCGCCAAGGCGCATGGCGGCTATTCGGTGTTTGCCGGCGTCGGCGAGCGCACCCGCGAGGGCAACGACCTCTATCACGAGATGATCGAATCCGGCGTCAACAAGGACCCGAAGAAGGGCTCGGTCGAGGGTTCCAAATGCGCGCTGGTCTACGGCCAGATGAACGAGCCGCCAGGAGCGCGCGCCCGCGTCGGCCTGACCGGCCTGACTGTCGCCGAATATTTCCGCGACCAGGGCCAGGACGTGCTGTTCTTCGTCGACAACATTTTCCGCTTCACCCAGGCCGGCTCGGAAGTCTCGGCGCTGCTCGGCCGCATCCCGTCGGCGGTCGGCTATCAGCCGACGCTCGCCACCGACATGGGCGCGCTGCAGGAGCGCATCACCACCACCACTAAGGGATCGGTGACCTCGGTGCAGGCCATCTACGTGCCGGCCGACGATTTGACCGACCCGGCGCCGGCAACCTCGTTCGCGCACCTCGATGCCACCACCGTGCTGTCGCGCTCGATCGCCGAGAAGGGGCTTTATCCGGCGGTCGATCCGCTCGACTCCACCTCGCGCATGCTCTCCCCGCTTATTATCGGCGAGGAGCACTATCGGGTGGCGCGGCTGGTGCAGCAGATCTTGCAGCGCTACAAGTCGCTGCAAGACATCATCGCCATCCTCGGCATGGACGAGCTGTCCGAAGAGGACAAGCTCACCGTGGCGCGCGCCCGCAAGATCGAACGGTTCCTGTCACAGCCGATGCATGTTGCCGAGGTCTTCACCGGGCAGCCCGGCGTGTTCGTCCAGCTCGAAGACACTATCCGCGGCTTCAAAGGCTTGTGCGAGGGCAAATACGATCACCTGCCGGAAGCCGCCTTCTACATGGTCGGCACCATCGACCAGGCGGTGGAAAAGGGTAAGAAGCTTGCGGCTGAGGCCGCGTAAGAGAAAGACGAAATAGCGAATGGCGAATAGCGAATAGACAGACTCCATTCGCTACTCGCCATTCGCCCTTCGCCGCTGAGATTGGCAAACCATGGCCGCGCTGCATTTCGAATTTGTCTCGCCCGAACGGGTGCTGTTCTCGGGTGACGTCGATCAGGTCGATCTGCCGGGCGTCGAGGGCGACATGGGTATTCTGGCCGGCCATGCGCCGCTGGTGACGGCGCTGCGTCCCGGCATCCTCACCATCATTAACGGCGGCTCGCGCGAGGCGGTCGTGGTCATCGGCGGCTTTGCCGAGGTCGGTCCGGCCGGCCTTACGGTTTTGGCCGACAAGGCGGTGGCGCGGGACGACTACGACACCGTGACGCTCGCTGCCGACATCAAGGACGCCGAAGAGGACGTGACCGACGCCACCGACGATGCGCAGCGCGACAAGCTCGCCCGCCGGCTCGAGCAGCTCAAGACATTGCAGGCGGCCCTGGCGCAATAGGTACGGCGCCGGTTTGCCCTAGCAATGAATTTGAATTCGCGTCTTCGGCGACAATTTCGCCAGCAAAATCCGAAGATCGCGCGGCCGCAAGCCGACGCATCCTGCCGTCGCGGCGAAGGCCGGGTGGGTGACGTGGATGAACACGGCGCTGCCCCGGCCGGCGATTCGCGGCCGCGTATTGTGGTCGATTTCCACGATCATGTCGTAGAGCCCGTCGGGCCGTTGCAGCCGGTCGCCTGGTTCATTGGCCGAGCGCCGGAGGTGGCGATTGTAGCGGCGGTCCGCCGGGTCCTCGCACCAGGCGTCGTCGGCGCAAATGCGCCGGGCCGGCAACAGGCTCGCCGGCCTCGGCAGGCGGTCGGCCCGCCACCACAGCCGCAAAGGGCGAAATGAGCCACGCGGGGTGCCGCCATCGCCTTCGCGCTTGTCGGCGCGGATGCCGCCACGGCCGAGCGCGACCGGCACGGTCAGCGCTCCGGCCCGCAGCCAGCCCTGCGTCTTATGGCCGGGCCGGCGATGGATGCGAATGAGGCTCAGAGGCGTTGGATGCATGCAGATACGCCACGCCGGCGGGTCGCGGCCCATGCTTCCTAAGTGCCGCTTGCTCTTTTGGGCACGCATGTTCTACTTCGCGGCCGGCGGCGCGGCAAAGTCGCCGTCATCCCGGCGCGCGCCACAGGTTTTGACCGGCGCGCGTGGGACGGGTCGCGGGGCCGATTGATGCCGAATACGCGTAAGATTCTGATTGTCGAGGACGATCCCGAGCTGCGCGAGGCGCTGTCCGAGCAGCTGTCGCTGCACGAGGAATTCGAAGCCGTTGCGGCGGAGACCGGCAGCAAGGGCGTGCAGGCCGCCAAGGCCGGCCAGATCGACCTCGTCATCATGGACGTCGGCCTGCCCGATATCGACGGCCGCGAGGCGGTGCGCATCCTGCGCAAGAACGGTTTCAAGGCGCCGATCATCATGCTCACCGCGCACGATACCGATTCCGACACGATCCTCGGCCTGGAATCCGGCGCCAACGACTACGTCGCCAAGCCGTTCCGCTTCGCCGTGCTGTTGGCGCGCATCCGCGCCCAGCTGCGCCAGCACGAAGCGAGCGAGGACGCGATCTTCACCATCGGGCCGTACACGTTCCGGCCGAGCTCGAAACTTCTGCTCAATCCCAAGGGCAACAAGGTCCGTCTGACCGAGAAGGAAACCTCGATCCTGCGTTATCTCTATCGCGCCGGGCAGCGCCCGGTGTCGCGCGAAACGCTGTTGCAGGAAGTCTGGGGTTACAATTCGGGCGTCACCACCCACACGCTGGAGACGCACATTTACCGGCTACGGCAGAAGATCGAGAGGGATGCCGCTGCCCCCGCCATCCTGGTTACCGAGGCCGGCGGCTATAAGCTCGTGCCGTGACGCGGCTTGCTCATGGCGATTGAAGACGAGATCGCGCTGTTGGAGCGCGTGCCGACGCTGCGGCGGCTCGGCGGCGGCGCGCTGCGCAGCCTGGCGATCGCCGCGGAATCGCTGGCGCTCGAAACCGGCGACGTGCTGTTCACCGCCGGCGACACCGCCGACAGCGCCTTCGTGGTGCAGCACGGATCGCTGGCCCTGCGACCGGAAGGCGGCAGCGACGAGGAGGCGATTGCCGGGCCGGCAACGCTGCTTGGCGAGACGGCGCTGCTGGCGCCGACCAGGCGGCCGGCGACCGCAACCGCGCGCGAGCCGGCACGCGTGCTGCGCCTCTCGCGCGCGACTTTTTTGAAGACCCTCGACAGTTATCCGGACGCCGCGCAGCGCCTGCGCGAAATGCTCGCCTCGCGCGCCGACCAATGGGCGCACGAGATGGAAAACATCCGCGCCGCGTTGGCGCGCGGCGAGCGGCCGCTGTAGTCGGAATTTGCTCGGCGCTTCTATCTACGGACTTTGGTGTGCCGCATCGGGCAGGCCGTAGCGGTGCAAATCGGCGCCGTGCACGTCGAGCCATACCTTGGCGCGCTCGTGATCGGCACAGAGCCTTTGCACGATGCGCCAGAACCGCGCCGAGTGGTTCATTTCGACGAGGTGCGCCACTTCGTGGGCGGCGAGATAATCGAGCACGAAGTGCGGCGCCAGGATGAGCCGCCACGAGAACGACAGCACGCCGGTGGTCGAGCACGAGCCCCAGCGGCTCGCCTGGTCGCGCACCGCGACCCGCTTGATCTCGACGCCAAGCTCTTGGGCGAAGCGGCGGCTCGCGGCATCAAGCGCGCGCCTGGCTTCACGGCGCAGGAAATCGGCGATGCGGCGCTCGATGTGCGGGGCATTGCCGGCGACGCAGATGAGCGGCTCGCCCGCCGCGTCCGCTTCGGTCCACACCGTGCCGCGGATGAAGCGGCGATGCACGATGCGATGCGGCACGCCGCGCAGCGGCACCACGGTGCCGTCGGCAAACGGCGCGGCGCGCGGCAGCCGGTCGAGCCGCGCCGCGATCCAGGCGCCGTGCTTCTGGGCGAAATCGCGCGCCTCCTGCAACGTGCCGCGCGGCGGAATCGTCAGCACCACCTCGCGGCTCGCCGACTGGATGCGCAACGTGTAACGGCGCGCCTGCCGGTGCCGCCGCACGCGCACCAGATAAACTGCGCGATCGAAGACGATCTCGATCGCCTGTGGCTCGCTCGGACGGCGGTAAAGCAGCGCGCGCGGCTGCATGGCCCTGGCACCTCAAACCCGCCCCAAGTTCGAATAGTGCCAGATTCGCTCGCCGTACGGCAGCTTGCGCGGTCCCGAAGTGACGGTGGATGATTCTCAGAAATGTTAAGGGATTTCAAATCATTACCAGAATTCGAACGGATGCAATGGTGCGGTTGAGCCGATCAATCGGCGCAAAAGCCACAAGAGAATGGCGCACTTGTCAGGGCCCTCCGCCGGATTCATATTGACTTACGGGCTCCACTTGGGGCCCGATTCGACTCCTGGAGATCGGAACCGTGGCTCGGCTGAATCGGAAAATGCTCGGCGCTACGCCAAAGCAAATCGATCGTGAGTTACGTGCGTTCTCCCGAGCGGCGAGAGTGCTATCGTCAAATCGTCCGCGATTGATTGATCAGCACCCACGCGAATGGGTCGGCGTTTACGACGGGGAAGTAAGCGCTACCGCAAAATCTTTCAAGGCGCTAATTGCAAAACTCAAAAAGCTTGGGCTACCACCTAATGACACAATCATTCGCTACATCGACACCACGGATCGTTTGCTGATTCTTTGAATCCTCATGTTAGAGGGGCGCTTTGGAGATACTTCTGGGGCTCCGTATATCGAAGCTCGCATATCTTTTCCGCGCTTGAAATTGCGAGGGCTCGTTTCTTTGCTTATGGACACCGGTGCCGATGGCACCGTGATCATGCCCACCGACAGCCGCAAGTTGGGAATTGATTTTGCAACCCTGCGAAACCCACGAACGCCGCAGGGTATAGGCGGTCCGGCACACGCATTCGAAGAACTGGCCATCCTGTCATTTTCTGATAGAAGATACATTTATTCATTTCAAATACCAGTTCATGTC
>JASHWN010000282.1 GCA_030044035.1 Xanthobacteraceae bacterium | reverse complement strand
GTTGGTGGCGGCAGTCTGATTGTAGCCGGCGCTGCCGCCGCCGCTCAGGCTGGGCCTCACAGCCTGCGGATCGTAGGCGTAGTCGGTGGCGAGCTGGTTGTTGTAGCCGGCGCTGCTGCCGCCGCTCAGACGAGGATTGATGGCCCGCGGATCGTAGGCGTAGCTTGGTCCAGGAACGGCAGCTTGGGCTGGCGCCCCAGCCATTTCGCTTTGCGCGTCAGCTATGTACAGCTTGTTACCCGAACGAAAAATGATCGCTGCGGGACCGAGATCGCGCGCATCCAGGTTTTTGATTTGAACCGCGGCATCGCCTTTGGCCTTTCCGGGTATGACCTGAAACGACTTGCCATCGACGTAGACGCTGTCGTTGTCGCCGATATTGAGGGCACTTTGCGCTTGACCCGTTGAATTTTGCGCCTCACCCGTTGCAATCGACGCAGCCAGCCCCGTCAGGCCTCCCCCAATCAGAAGGATCGTAGCGATTGCTGACTTGTTCATGATGTTCCTCCTCTACAGAGGCAACCGCCCAGCAACACGCCAATGCGGTCGGTCAGGCTGCCTTATTGTTGGAGGCCACGCTTAGCATGACCGGCCGAATTGTCTTTTTGCGAAATTGCCCAGTTTTGTCTTTCCGTGGCTCGTTATGTTGCAAGCTGCCAAAATATTTGGATTGCCAAGATCGGCTTACTGAATCTTGCGAAGAACACAGCACAGCGCCAGGCACAATGCCGCAGACGTGCGCTTGACGGTGTTGGACGATTTGCCGTCTCTTCCCAAGCAGCGCTACCGAGCATTGCCGGACCCTTTCCCAATTGCGATGATGGGCGCCCACCTTGGAGCTTACGCCAATGGTCAAAGATGGCCTCGTCACCGTGCCGAGCACCCATGACGTCAAAGAAACGATTGATCGATTGGAAAACGATATGAAATCAAAAGGTATGACGATCTTTGCCCGGATTGATCATGCCGCCGGCGCGAAAGCGGTGGGTTTGAGCTTGCGGCCGACTGAATTGCTGATCTTCGGTAACGCCAAGGCCGGGACGCCGCTGATGCAGGCGCATCAAACCCTTGGCATTGATTTGCCCCTGAAAGCGCTTGCCTGGGAAGACGCCGCCGGCAAGGTGTGGCTGTCGTACAACGACCCCGGATGGCTGGCCGCGCGCCATGGCGCCCAATCCAACGGTGGCGAGGCTGGCGAGGCTGCCAAGCAAATGACGGCCGCGCTTGCCGCCGCCGTGAACAGAGCCGCTGGTCCGTAATGCGGATTAACCGAGCGCTGCCTTCTGCGTTGATCGCCGTCGCTCCTTGACACTTCGGTGACAAAGTCTGAATTGTCACCGATGGATCGCATTAGGTTCCGGCTCCCAACCCGCGTTTTCGCCTTAGCTGGGCCATGAAAATTTCATAGCGTTGGAATGATCAAGTTCGCCGACATCAAGCCGTGACGGCGAAACAAACAAATGATCCCGGGGTGGAGACAAAAGCTGGTTCAATTGTCTTTGGCCCGCGCATTCTTCGCGCGGCGTGCCCGCGCGATCGCTTCGGACACGCGGCGCGGCGTCAACGGCGTCTCGTTGAAGCTTGCGCCGATGTCGCGGAAGGCATCGGCAACCGCATTGGCAATCGCGGCCGGCGGCGCAATGGCGCCGCCCTCGCCGAGGCCTTTGACGCCATATTCGGTTGATAGCGCCGGCGTCACCAGATGCTCGATGCGGATGAAGGGCATTTCCGCAGCGCAGGGCACGAGGTAATCGGCCAAGTTGGTCGCCAACGGCTGGCCCTGGTCGTTGTACGGAATCTCTTCGTAAAGCGCCGTCCCGATGCCCTGCGCGATGCCGCCGACCACCTGGCCGTCGACGATCATCGGATTGATCATGGTGCCACAGTCTTCGGTGACCACGTAGTCGAGCAGCTCGGTGATGCCGCTGTCCGGATCGACGGCGACGACGACCGCATGGGTGCCGTAGGCGAACACGCCGCCGGATTCGGTCGGCTCATAGGTCGCGATCACATCGAGCAGCGGGTCCATGCCGGCCGGCAACTGATCCGGACGGGCGTTCGCCGCGAAAGCAATTTCGGCGAAACCGACTTTGCCCGAAGGTCCATGGACCATCCCGCCGTCGATGCGAACAGCCGCAATGTCGGCCTGCAGCAAATGCGCGCCGATGCGCCGGATCTTTTCCGCCAACGCACGCGCCGCCTTTCCCACCGCGCCGCCGGCGAACACGATCGACCGCGAAGCAAATGTGCCGAAGCCATAGGGACCGATCGCGGTGTCGCCATAGCGGATGGAAATTTGTCCAGGATCGATGCCAAGCTCATGGGCGGCAATCTGCGCCAGCGTCGTTTCATGCCCCTGCCCATGATTTTGGACGCCGACATAGATCAGAACGTTGCCGTCCGGAAGCATGCGCGCATTGGCCGATTCATAACCCGGTATGACGCGGAATTTCCGCTTCATGAATTCGACCGTGCCGTGGCCGCTTTGCTCGGTATAGAAGGCGAAGCCGATGCCGATCCTGCGGCCGTCGGGCTCGCCTGCGGCTTGCCGCTTGCGGATCGCCGGCAAATCGATCTTGTCGCGGGCGATGTCGAGCGCGGTAATATAATCGCCGGTGTCGAGCTTGAGGCCCGCTGCGGTCCGATAGGGGAGTTCGGCCGCCGTGACGGTGTTCTGCCGCCGTAGGTCAAAAGGCTCGCGGCCAAGTTCGCGGGCGACCTCGTCGACCAGCCGCTCGAGCGCAAACGTCGCCCCCGGCCGCGCCACGCCGCGATAGGGGCCCATCGGCGCTTTGTTGGTCGCAACCGTATGGGCGTTGAGCTTCAAATGGCGCATGCGATAGGGGCCGGTCAGGTTGCGCGATGCCATGCTGGCTTCCTGAAAGGCGCCGGTCGGCCACAGCGCATACGCGCCGGCGTCGATATAAATGTCGCCCTCGATGCCAAGCAGCGTGCCGTCGCGCTCGGCGCAAATCGTCAGATCGTAGGTATGGTCGCGGGCGTGCGGTGAGGCGAGCAGATGCTCGCGGCGATCCTCGATCCAGCGCACCGGGTGTCCGACTTTCATCGCGATGGCGGCGACCGCGATGTCCTCCGGCATGATGCGGTTCTTGCCGCCGAAGCCGCCGCCGACGTCGGGCGCGATCACCCTTACTTTATGCTCCGGTATGGCGAGCATGCGCGACAGCGCCAGCCGCTTCACCTGCCCGCCCTGGGTCGACAGATAGACGACCAGCTCATCGAGGCGATGGTCCCAATAGGCGACCACGCCGCGGCCTTCCAGTGGCACGGTGGCCTGTCGATTGAGCCGTAGCCGGCGATGCAGACGGATCGGTGCCGCGGCAAGAATTCCGGGCTCGCCTTCAACCACACTGGTGCTGATATAGGCGTTGCTCGGCCAGTCATCGAAAACCCGCGGACTGTCGGGCCGCATCGCGGCGACGACGTCGACGACCGCGGGCAATTCCTCGAGCTCGACGCGGACATTATCGGCCAAATCTTCGGCCTCGGCGCGCGTCGGCATCATGCAGGCGGCGATCGTCTGTCCCACATAGCGCACGCGCGCATCGGCGAGCGGCGGATAAGGGCTATGACGGTGGGCCGAGAGTTCGGGGCCGGCTTCCAGCACGTTGACCGGGCCGATATCGCCGAGAGCGAACACGCGGGCTGCAGCATCCGCGGGCTTGATGATCTCCTGCACTCGCGCATGGGCCATCGGGCTGCGCACGAAGGCGATGTCCTGGACGCCCGGCACCTGCACGTCCGCGATGAATAGGCCGCGCCCGTAAAGATGGCGCGCATCTTCCTTGCGCAGCAGGCTTGCGCCGATCCAGCCGGCGCCCGCGGGGTCGTGCGGCATTGGCCTCCTCGTATGCTTTCAAGCGGTATTGCACGGCGAGGTCATAGGCGCCAATAAGGGCCGCACTGACACAGGCAGTTTCATGGCGAGCTTGCCGCGCATCGGCTTGATCTGCACCGGCGGGACGATCGATTCGGTCGGCACCGGCCGCCTCGATCTGGCCTGGTACATCGAAGCCGGCAAGCGGCTTGGCGACGGCGAGCTTGTCAAACAGCTTCCCGAACTCGCCGCCATCGCAGCCGTCGAGGAAATTCCGTTTCGCCGCTTGCCGAGCCAGGCGCTGGTCGACGCCGATTGGCTCGATCTGGCGCGCAAGATCCATGCGATCTTCGATCAGGGCCAAGCCGACGGGCTCGTGATCACGCACGGCACCAACACGCTGGAAGAGACCGCCTATTTCCTCAATCTCACCTTGAAGACCGACAAGCCGGTGGTGATTGTCGGCTCGATGCGGCCGGCTTCGGCGCTGAGCGCCGACGGCTACCTCAACCTCATCAATGCGGTGCGGGTCGCGGCCGACCCGCAGTCGCGCGGCCGCGGCTGCCTCGTCGTCATGAACGACACCATCTTCAATGCCCGCGACGTGACCAAGAACGCGACCTATCGGGTGCAAGCCTTCGTGTCGCGCGATCTCGGCCCGCTGGGCTACGCCGACGCCGACGGCAAGGTGATCTACTACCATCAGCCGACCAAGCGGCACACCACGCAGACCGAATTCGACGTGCGCGACCTGCAAGCGCTGCCGCGCGTCGACATCGTGCTGTCCTACGCCAACGCCGACGGCGTCATGATCGAGGCGGCGGCGAAGGCCGGCGCCAAAGCCATCGTCAGCGCGGCGACCGGGGCCGGCCGCCCGACGCCCGCACAGGACCAGGCCTTCGATCGCGTCTATCGTGAACACGGCACGCTCATGTGCCTGTGCAGCCGGGTCGGCTCCGGCCGGGTGGTGCGCAGCCCCGGCCTCAAGCGCCGCGGCTTCGTCGCCGGCGACAATTTACCGCCCTGGAAGGCCCGCATTCTGCTGTCGCTTGCGCTGTCGAAGACCACCGATGCCGATGACATTCAGCGGATGTTCGACACATATTAGTGTTGGCTGGCGGCAGTGCCGTGGAGCGGCGCCCTTTAGCCGGAGAGGACGTGCATCATGAAAGCGGATCTGGTTGTGAAGGGCGGCACGATCGTCACGCCCGAAGCGACGCTCAAGGGCGGCGTCGCGATTTCCGGCGGCAAGATCGTCGATATCGGCCTCGACGAGACCCTGCCGGAGGGCAGGCAGGTGATCGACGCCGCGGGGCTGCACGTTCTCCCCGGCCTGATCGATGCCCATGTGCACTTCCGCGATCCCGGCGTCACGCACAAAGAGGATTTTTCCACCGGCTCGACCTCGGCCGTTTGCGGCGGCATCACCACCGTCATCGACATGCCGAACCAGATTCCGCCGACCGAAAACGCCGAGCAGGTCGACGTCAAGCGCCAGATCGCCGAATCGAAATCGCTGTGCGACTTCGCCGTGCTGGGCGTCGTGCACCAGACCAACGCCGATGACATTCTGCCGATGGCGAAGCGCGGCGCCATCGGCTACAAGATTTTCTTCGGCGAGACGATCGGCAACTTGCCGTTCCCCGACGACGGCATGTGTCAGGTGGTGTTCCCGAACATCACCAAGTCCGGCGTGCCGCTGTGCGTGCATGCCGAGAACCGGCAGATCCAGCATTTCTGGACCAACAAGCTCAAGGCCGAGGGCAAGAACGACCCGGTCTACTGGGAATCGTCGCGGCCCTGGCTGTGCGAGGCGGAATCGGTCGCGCACGTGATGTTTTTGGCCGAGACCTTCGGCACCAAGCTGCACATCGTGCATGCCTCGACCAAGCAGGCCGTGGACATGCTGCGCGCCGCCAAGGCCCGCGGCTTGCGTTTCACCGGCGAGACGCAGCCGCATTATCTGCTGCGGGTCGACACCGATATGAAGGACGTCGGCCCGCTCCTGAAGATGAATCCGCCGGTGCGCTCGAAAGAGCATCAGGATGCGCTGTGGGCCGGCCTGCTCGACGGCGCGGTCGACATGATCGCCACCGACCACTCGCCGCACACGCTCGAGGAGAAAGGCTGCGACATCAACGGCAAGATGACCAAGGCGGCGATCTGGGACTGCATCTCCGGCTTCTGCGGCGTCGAGACCAACGTTCCGCTCTTGCTCACCCAGGTCAACAAGGGACGCATGACGCTCAACCATTACGCCAAGGTGCAGAGCGAGAACGTCGCCAAGGTGTGGCAGATGTATCCGAAAAAAGGCGCGATCCGGCTCGGCTCCGACGGCGACCTGACCATCGTCGACATGAACAAGGAAGCGACGATCGACCCGAACAAGCTGCACAGCAAGAACCATCCGACGCCGTGGGGCGGCTGGAAGGTCAAGGGCCTGCCGGTCTACACCATCGTGCGCGGCAACATCCAGATGAAGGATGGCGAGCCGGTCGGCAAGGTCGTCGGGCAAATGCAGCTGCCGATAACGAACTGACGCGACACAGTGCGCCACGCCGAGCCGCTGGCCGGATGAGCAAGGTATAGCCATATTATGTCTGCCATGGCCGACGCCGCACGCTCGCAAGAAACAAAGAAAGCATCCGTGATCATCGTCACGGGTTTTCTTGGCGCCGGCAAGACCACGCTGCTCAATCGCATATTGACCGCCGAGCACGGCCGCCGCATCGCCGTCGTGGTCAACGAGTTCGGCGAAGTCGGCATCGATCATCATCTGTTGATCTCGTCCGACCAGCAGGTCGTCCAGATGAACAACGGCTGCATTTGCTGCACCGTGCGCGGCGATCTCTTGCGCAGCTTCTTCGAGCTCGCCGAGCACCGCGACAAGTTCGATACCGTCATCATCGAGACCACCGGCCTCGCCGAGCCCGGCCCGGTGGCGCAGACGCTGTACGCCGACGAGCGCATCCGCGGCGAATTCACGCTCGACGGCGTGATCACCGTCGTCGACGCCAAGCACATCGCGGCGCAGCTGGAGGAATCCGTCGAAGCCAGCGAGCAGATCGCTTTCGCCGATCTGGTCCTCCTCAACAAGACCGACCTGGCGACGGTCGATGAATTGGACCGCGTCGAGCGTGAAATCGGCCGGCTCAATAAGATCGCCAAAATATGCCGGACGAGGAATTCCGAATTTGACCTCGACACCGTGTTTGCGCTGCAAAGCGCCGATCTCGAGCTGCAGCTCGGCCCCTCGATCGCTCCCGATCGCGACGGGCATGATCATGACCATAAGCATGGTCGCCATCATCAAGCCCGTCATAATCACCTCAACGATATCGAGACGGTCTGCATCGTCGAGCCCGGCGAGCTCGACGGCATGAAGCTGAGCGTCTGGTTTCGCTCGCAGATCGCCGCGTTCGGGCCGAACCTTCTGCGCATGAAAGGCATTCTCAATCTCCACGGCGATCCGGATCAGTTCCTGTTCCAGGGCGTCCGCATGGAGTTTGAAGGTCGGCCCGGCCGCGCCTGGAGCGCCGATGAAGAGCGCCTCAACCGGCTGGTCTTCATCGGCCGCAAACTCGATGGCGCAGCGATTGCGCAAGGATTCAAAGACTGCTTTTGGTCCGGCAAGAGCGGCAACGGCGCATCAGCGGCGCGGCCCGATCCCTTCGGCCGCGAGCTGTTGGACATATCGCCGCAGACGCTGGAGCAAATCCGCTACTGGATGCGGCAGAATTTCGGCTATGCGAAAGAAATTCCCATCGTCGTCAAGGAAGTGCCTTGCGTCAAAGCCAAATGCCCGCCGATCGAAACCGCAATCATCGCCGTCCTCAAAAATGCGCCGCCGCGCAATTTCAAGATTCAGCGGCCGATCAATGAAATCACTTTCGACAACGTTTACGATCTGATCGAAAATCCGATGCCGTGCTGCTGAAGTCTGTCGGGTCCGCGCCGCGCGGCAGATGTGCTATGATCCGGCTGCCGGTCCAGGTTCCGGCATCATGAATTTATGGAGAGCACCATGAAATCCGCTTTTGCGGTTCTTGCAAGCGCAGCCGCCGCGCTTGCCGTCGCACCGGCTTCGGCGCAAACGCTGCCGACGCATCGCATTCCGGCGAGTTTGGCGGTCGAGGCGGCAACCGAGACGGTGGCGGCCTGCGCGCGGCAGGGCTATCGCGAAACCGCGGTCGTGCTCGACGCCGATGGCCAGACCATCGTCGCGCTGCGCGGCGACGGCGCCGGCATCCACACGCTCGACAGCGCCCACGACAAGGCCTACACCGCGGTATCGTTCAAGAACGATACGCTGGCGCTTGCCGCCCGCGCCAAGGGCGAGGATTCGATCGCGCCGCTGGCGAAGCTGCCGCACGTCATGTTCTTTGGCGGCGGCGTGGTGATCAAGCTCAACGACGAAGTCGTCGGCTCGATCGGCGCCTCCGGCGCACCCGGCGCCACTCTCGATGACAGCTGCGCCAAAGCCGGCCTCAACAAGATCCGCGATCAGCTGAAGTGATATAGCCGCGCAGGTTTAGAGCATCGCCGCCTTGGTCGTGGCATGACTGGTCCGTTGCCGCTGCGACGACCGGCGTTAATCCACTCTTCAGACTCTGGTAACTACCATAAGTGGATGAAAATTAGGGTTAGACGAGTGCTGGGCTATGCATGTGGCGCCGCCGGTTTCGCCGCTTCCATTATAATGCCAAGCGTCAACAGGTTCGGAGCGGGCCCATGACACTGTTCAAGTATATTTGCGCAATTGTCGCGTTGATTTCCCTTGTTATCGCGTTCCTTCCGAC
>JASHWN010000281.1 GCA_030044035.1 Xanthobacteraceae bacterium | reverse complement strand
TAGCGCCGGCAGCATCGCCAACGCCGCCATGATGGTGGCGCTGACGCCGATCACCCACCACAGCGCGATGGCAGGAACGTCGAGCGCGGCGACGTTCTCGCCGGCGGCTGACAGCGTGCCGAGGGTGAGTACGGTTGCGGTGGTAGTGCATGCCAACAGATAGGCGATCGCAATGGCGAACAGGCGGACCAGGACGGTCATGCGGCGCCGCGCGTCCGGCTCAATCGGTCAGCGCCATGGCGCGCAGCGCCAAACGCTCGCGGGCCGAGAGCTTTTCGGTCGCGCTTTTGAGCTGGCCGCAGGCCGCCAGAATATCGCGGCCGCGCGGCGTGCGCACCGGCGAGGCGTAGCCGGCGTTGAACACGATCTCGGAAAATTTTTCGATCTGCGACCAGTCGGAGCATTCATATTGGCTGCCGGGCCACGGATTGAACGGGATCAGATTGATCTTCGCCGGAATGCCTTTGATCAGTCGCACCAGCGCGCGGGCGTCGGCGAGCGAATCGTTGACGCCCTTGAGCATGACGTATTCGAAGGTGACGCGGCGCGCGTTCGACAGCCCGGGATAATTGCGACAGGCGTCGAGCAGCTCGCGCAGCGGATATTTGCGGTTGAGCGGCACCAGCTCATTGCGCAGCTCGTCGGTGACCGCATGCAGCGACACCGCGAGCATGCAGCCGATCTCGGCGCCGGCGCGCGAAATATTCGGCACCACGCCCGAGGTCGACAGCGTGATGCGGCGCTTGGACAGGCTCAAGCCGTCGCCGTCCGCCACGACGTTGAGCCCGTCGCGCACCGCGTCGAAATTATAGAGCGGCTCGCCCATGCCCATCATGACGATGTTGGAGACGAGCCGCCGGCGCTCGCCTGCGGCTGCGGCGGGATCGGAAGACGAAGCCGTGCGCGCGGCGCTTGCCTGCGCCTGCCGGTCATCGTTCCAGTCGCCGAGCCGATCGCGCGCCAGCACCACCTGGGCGACGATCTCGCCGGCGGTGAGATTGCGAACGAGCCGCTGCGTGCCGGTATGGCAGAACGTGCAATTGAGCGTGCAGCCGACCTGGCTCGAGACGCACAACGTGCCGCGGTCGGCCTCCGGGATGTAGACGCATTCGACCTCGTGCGGATGGCTGCCGGTCTCGCCCGGCAGCCGCAACAGCCATTTGCGCGTGCCGTCGACCGAGATCTGCTCGGCGGCGATGTCCGGACGCGCCAGCGTGAAGCGCTGCGCCAAGGCGGCGCGCAACTCCTTCGACAGCGTCGTCATGGCGTCGAAATCCTGGGCGCCGCGCACGTAGAGCCAGTGCCAGAGCTGCTGCACCCGCATGCGGCGCTGCCGTTCCGGCACGCCGGCCGTGCCGAGCGCATCGGCCAGCGCCGGGCGCGAAAAACCGATCAGCGACGGCTTCGCCGGCGCCACGTAGCGTTCGAGCGGCCGCTTTTCGACGAATGCGGCCGCGGTTTCCGCTGGGTCTGCGGCTAGGGACATTCACCCGATCCGAGAGAACGGCGCCTCACAGCGGCGCCCGCCTATAGATAATCCATCCGCCGCGAACGGCGAGGTGCGCGACGCTGCGGCGCGGCGGTCAAGGCGCGGCTACCGACATTCCTGCGCGACGCGGTCGAGCGCCTCCGACAAGCCTTTGAGCGCGTAGGTGTCGGTCGATTGCGTGCCGTGCGACGACATGCCCTTGACCACGGCCTGTTCGCCCTGGCGCATGGCGTCGACCATGTGGGCTTCTTCGGCGGCGTTCTTGATCCAGGCGCCATCGCCCTGGGTGTACAGCGCAAACGTGGTCGAGCCGACTTCGGCGCTCGCTTCCGTACTGGTCTTGAACGGATAGCCGACAATGACCGAAACCTCGTTGCTGACCTTGTCGGCCGGGCGCGTGGAAATGAACATATAGGGCTGGTTGCGCGGCCGGTCGGCCGGCTTGGTTTCGGCGCTGGCCGGCTTGGCGATGGCGAAGCAGACTTTCTTGCCGCCGGGCGCGGCCGAGTAGGCGCCCCAGTCGCCAAATTGGCCGAGCAGCGTCGGCTTGACGGCGCCCGCCAGCGGCGCCGGCGCGGCCTCGTTTTCTTTCGGCTTGGGTTTGGGCGGCCTTTTTGGCGCCGGTTTGGCCGGGGCCGCAGCGCCCGGCTCGGGCGGCTGCTGCGCACCTGCCGGCATGGCCAAAGCAGCAGCGACGGCCAACGCCAGCACAAATGGCAATGCGCGATGGATAGCCATGGGACCTCCCCAACCCCTGAGGAGTGATAGCAAACCTTTGCAGCTACGCCAAGAATCGGTCACAAGAAACCGGCGGATCGAAGGCGCGGCATAGCGCGCCGCAGCGCGGCGTTGGACTGGGGCCGCAGCAAAATGTGCTAATCACGGCCCATGAAAGCCGTGCTCTGCACTCATTTCGGCGGCCCCGACGACCTCGAACTGACGGATATAAAGCCGCCGCAGCCGGCGCCCGGCGAGGCCGTGGTGCTGGTCAAAGCCGCGGCGCTGAACTTTTTCGACACCCTGATCATCGCCGGCAAATACCAGCACAAGCCGCCGTTTCCGTTCTCTCCGGCGGCCGAATTCGCCGGCATCGTCGAGAGTGTCGGCGCCGGCGTGACCGACATCGCGCGCGGCGATCGGGTGATGGGCTATATGGGCTGGGGCGCGGCGCGCGAGGCTGTCGCCATTGCGGCCCAGCAATTGGTCACGTTGCCGGACGGTCTCGATTTCGATCGCGCCGCCGGCCTTACCGTTACCTATGGCACCACGCTCTATGCGCTGCGCGAACGCGCCGAGTTGAAATCCGGCGAAACGCTGGTCGTGCTCGGCGCCTCGGGCGGCACCGGGCTGGCCGCGGTCGAGCTTGGCAAGATGATCGGCGCCCGCGTCATCGCCTGCGCCTCCTCGGACGAGAAGCTTGAATTCGCCCGCGCGCACGGCGCCGACGCGACGGTGAACTACGCCACTGAGAACTTACGCGAGGCGCTCAAAATGCTTGGCGGCGAACACGGCGTCGACGTGGTCTACGATCCGGTCGGCGGTCCCTATGCGGAGCCGGCGCTGCGCTCGCTCGGCTGGCTCGGCCGCTATCTCGTGGTCGGCTTCGCCGCCGGCGAGATTCCAAAAATTCCGCTCAATCTCGCGCTGTTGAAAAGCTGCGACATTCGCGGCGTATCGTGGGGCGCCTGGACCAAGCGCGAGCCCCTGGTGCAGCGCGCGCTGATGACCGACATCGTGCGCTGGTGCGGCGAGGGCAAGCTCAGCGCTCACGTCCACGCAGTCTATCCGCTCGAACAGACCGCCGCGGCGCTCAAGGCGATCGCCGGCCGCAAACCGATGGGCAAGATCGTGTTACGGCCGTGAATACGCTTCGCCGCGCATTCGCGCCATCCGGCGCCGCGCCGCCTCGCGATGCTCAGGCTTGATGTGCGAGGACACCGCCTTGAAGGCGGCGCCGAGCACTGCCGCGTCGTCCGCCAAGCCGACCATCGAAAAATATTTCGGAATTTTCGGAACCAAGTGGCCGGGCGCGACGAAATAAACCAGCGCGCCGACCAGCACCGCCTTGACATAGACCGGCGTCCCCCGGTCGAAGGCGCAGTAGTGCGCGGTCAATAATTCCTCGAGAAACGGCAGGCTTGCGGCTTCGCGCAAAATCCTGCGCCAGAGTTT
>JASHWN010000280.1 GCA_030044035.1 Xanthobacteraceae bacterium | reverse complement strand
GATTTCGGGTGATAGCTTGAGGCCTGCGGAAAGTGCTGCCGACAGATATCCGATCCACGGAATCTCGAATGGCGATCTAGGAAACGCCGGCTCTTGCGGCAGCATCGGCCGGCTTTCCAGCTTGAGGCCGGCCCCGCCGTGCACCGGTACCATGTCGTAGTTCGATCTGAACGCGTGGGCGGCGATCCAGGGCAGTGCCCAGTTCTCGGCAAGCGCAAGCAGGGCCGCCTTGAAAACTGGAAAGGTCACGATCGATAAATCGACAGGAAGGTTGGGAGCTGAGGTCTGTAGCCAGACATGCCCATCATGCCTTCCACCGGCCTTGACCCATAAATGTATCATGCGCGATCGATCTTCGACGCCTGTGAACGCCCAAACATCGTAGCCGTAATCAGGGTCCGGCTCGTCCAGTTGGTCGCGGACCACATTGTCCTCGACCACCGTGCTAATGCGCGAGCGCGCCATCGCGAGCGGCATTGAAGTTCTTGTGGGGCGGTCCGTAATCTCCCAATTGGCGAAGACCAATGGATCACTCTTGCTGAGAGCATCAAGCGTGCGGACGAGTCTGTCGCCAATGGAATCGGGCCCGCCTTCAATCCGCGCAGGATAAGTGCGTATCGAATACTTAAACGGTACCTCGTTCATTAGGGGCCCCTCTTCGACCATGGCAGGAAGACGACCTGGATTCTCTGGCGGACACCGTCGGGATCGCTGTCAAATAGCTGCCGAGCAAAGCGCGCCACCGCCAAGTCGGCAAAATACCATCTTATGGGACGGCCATCGCTCGCGGCGATTTGCCGCCCGGATTCTTCCCACCATTCCTGAATGACCCTGGTCCATTCTGGGACAGGCCCGGACTTGCTTGCCGCCAAAAGCCCATCATACCCGGGTCCCTTGGCCTCGGCCATCATGCCCGTCGTGAGCCGACAATCGTCGTAGTTGACCAGTTTGCCGGCTTCTTTCGGATTCGGTAGCTGGAAACCGATGCCCGACGGGGTCGTGTTGGGCGGTGGATTGACGAAGAGCTTCATGTAGTTCGCATATTCTAGGCCGAGCTTATTTTGCTTATCGGGCCCGGTATCGGACACAGCCTTGGCTCGTCGTCTTTCAGCAGATCGGGAGACGCCACCGCCGAGTCGATCAGAATGCCGCCATCAGGAAGCAGGCGGCCAATGACCCGACCCTGTTCGTCGCGAAACGTATCGCCGTCAACATAGGCTGCGAAAGTACGTTGCTCGCCGTCGCCGGCATCATAGGTGAAATGAAGCAGCGCCTCGTCGCGATTCCAGGAGTAGCGGAGGCCGGGTATGCCCCGAACCTCGCCTTCGACGTGAATGTTGTTCGGAGACGGGATAAACAGGAGCCCGAATACCGCTGCAGCGCCGCCGCCGATGCCCAGAATCCGGAGAGCATAGGCGCCGAGCTCCGTTGCCTGCGCGGCACTGAGCTCGCCGAGCCATGACAAGAGCCGTGTCCACTGGCCGCTGATCCGGCCGCTTCCGGCGGGAACGCGGGGCTGATTCGGATTGTAGAGTTTCTCGACCGCATCGATGTAGCGAGCGTCGAGATGCAGAGCCTCAAGAACAGCACGGGGAGAGGCGCCGTGCTTCATCGCACAATCGGCCATGAACAGCCGGTAGGAACCAGCCCGAAAATCATGGAGTTGTTGCAGGCGCGCGTGGGCGATGTGGATATAGGCGAGGCTATCGTCGCCCTGATTCCACGCTCTCGCAGCGCGCTCGATGTTGCCCAGCACCGCCAGTTCTATCGCGCGGCCGTACGCGGCCGAGAGCAGCGTCAGGAGGCGTCCTTCGTAGCCCTTTGGGCTTCGCAGTTGACGCGGTGCATCGGCTGGCAGCAGCACCGTGCCTGCCCCTAAGACCAAACCTTCGGGCGCGATTCTGAGCACGGCGCTGATGGGCGCGTAGCGTGGAAACGTACGCGTTCCGCCGCGGTACTCGTGGTCCAGCACGGCTCGCCTCCGTTCGCAAATGTCAGAAAAAGGCTGTTGGTCGCGGGTGTCTTAGGGGCAAGTTCCAGCCGAGCCGTCCTCGCCTTCGCCAACCACTGTTCAGCGCGACCTCATCCCAAGCCACACTTTCGCTCGTTTCGCTGCGCAAGAGACGCACTCTTGTTTGCAAGCCGTCTGACGAGCATTGAGGGGCTCTTCCATGATGGGCGATGCCGCTTCGGTTGTTTTTTCTTTCGATCGCCTGTGCGTGCAGGTCGCGGCGGCGCTGCAGCATGGGCAGCCGCAGATCTATGCCGGCATCGCGCTGGCCGTGGTGTCGGGCCTGCTGCTGTTTCCGCCGAAGGACGACCCGGACCAGATTTGAAGCCGCGCCGGCATCCAAGGCCCCTTAACGCGGGAACCGCGCCCGGTTTTGCGGAACCGCCCTGCCCTGTCGCGAGTTGTCCGCCCGACAACCGTCAGGGAGCACGCACATGCTGAGCCTCGTCGTCACGCTTCTGATCATCGCGATTATCGCCGCCGTACTCGGGTTCGGCGGCATTGCCGGCGCCGCAGTCGGCATCGCGAAGATCGTATTTTTCGTCGCCATCGTGCTGTTCCTCATCTCGCTGATTGCGGGAGGTTTCCGCGGTGGCTTCGGGCGGCGCTCATAGTTTAGGGCGCTGCTATCGCCCGACAACGTGCGGCGCGGATCGTTGCCGCGCCGCAATAATTGCAACCGCCGCGGCGTCCTTGCCCAGATGGGTTCGAGGCGCGCCCGCGGCGGCTGTTTTTGCGTTGGCTTGAAACTCGCTCACTGAAAGTGCGACAGAATCGTGGTGACCAGCCACTTGACGCCTGCTTCCACGATCCAGCCCAGCAACACGACGCTGGCGAAGCCCAGCGACGCCCAGGTGACGAGCTTGGAGCGAGCGAGTTCGAGCGCGGCGACGGTCGGCCGGATGGTCTCGATCGAGGCCGCGTGCTTGTCGAGCTTTTGGGCGAGGTCGCGCAGCGCCGCGCGCTGGTCGGCGTAGCGCTCTTCCTGCAGTCGCTGATTATCGGCAATGCGGCGCTGGATATCGGCGACGCTGGCGCGCAGCCGGCCGATCGCTTCGCTGATATCGTCGAGTTTTCCGGGCATCAGGCAACTTTCGCGTTATCTCTTGCGGCGGCCGACATGATGAGCGCAGCGCTGCGGCAC
>JASHWN010000279.1 GCA_030044035.1 Xanthobacteraceae bacterium | reverse complement strand
CGTGCGCCGCCTCGGTCTCGCCCTTCACGGCGCGCGGCAGCTCCAACTTCTCGAGCGCCGCGGCGAACGCCGTCGGCGTCGCGTGGATCGCGAGGTTCGGACTATAGACGCGGCCGAGCTCTTCGGCGCCCGGGTGAATGTGGATGAACGGCACCTGCGGCCGCGGGATGTCGAACAGCGTGTAGCTCTGTGATGGCAATTCGCCGAGCCGGCCGCCGAGCAGAATGACGAGGTCGGCGGCCTTGATGCGTTCGAGCAGTTTCGGATTGGGCCCGATGCCGAGATCGCCGGCGTAGCAGGGATTGAGCGCATCGAACACGTGGGCGCGGCGGAACGTGGTGGCTACCGGCAGCGCATATTTTTGGGCAAAGCGTCCTACCGCGTCGCTCGCCGCTTGCGACCAACGGCTGCCGCCGAGCAGCATGATGGGTGAGCGCGCCGCCGAAAGCATCTCGGCGAATTTTTTCAGCTCCACCGGACCGGGCGAGGTCTCGATCAGCGCGAACGGCGGTGCGTCGGCGACCACGACGCGCTCGACCAGCATGTCTTCCGGGATGGCGACCACGACCGGCCCGGGCCGGCCGTTGGCCGCGGTATGAAAGGCGCGCGACACGATCTCCGGCACGCGCGCCGGATCGTCGATCTCGGTCGCCCATTTGGTCATCGAGCCGAACACGGCGTGGTAGTCGAGCTCCTGAAACGCTTCGCGCTCGCGCATGTCGCGCGCCACCTGGCCGACGAACATCACGAGCGGGGTCGAATCCTGGCGCGCGATGTGGATGCCGGCGGAGGCGTTGGTGGCGCCCGGGCCGCGGGTGACGAAACAGACGCCCGGCCGGCCCGTCACCTTGCCGATCGCCTCCGCCATCATGGCGGCGCCGCCCTCCTGCCGGCATACCGTGACGGTCAGCGCGCTGTCGTGAAAGGCGTCGAGCACGGCGAGGTAGCTCTCGCCCGGCACGCAGAACACGTGCTGCACGCCGTGAATTTGCAGCTGATCGACCAGAACTTCGGCGGCAGTGCGCATGTTGTCCTTGGCGCGCATGTCGGTCTCCTCAGGCTTACGCTGCGAGAATAACAGCAGCGACTTAACTGAACTTCTACCCTCACCCTGAGGTGCTCGGCGCGCAGCGCTGAGCCTCGAAGGGCGAGGCCGGGGCGCCGCGCCTGCATCCTTCGAGGGCCGCTTCGCGGCCGCCTCAGGATGAGGATAACAAAAGGTGCGGCTGGTATTACACTGCGGTCCGTCCACATGGCGAGGTTCACCATGCGTTGGCTGCGCGGGTTCGAGGCGCATCGCCGCTCGATCGCCAAATCGGTCACCTGGCGCATCATGGCGTCGTTAGACACGTTTTTAGTCAGCTTCATCATCACCGGCCGGGTCATGATCGCCGGCTCGATCGCGGGGGCGGAAATTTTGACCAAGCTCGCCCTTTATTATCTGCACGAGCGCGTCTGGGCGACCGTGCCGTATGGGTTGCGGCGGCATGAATGAGGCCGCCGGCCAAGACGAGGTCCTGGCGTTTCTCGCCGACCCGACAAACTATGGCGAGGCCGGCGCAACAGCGGTGCGGCGCATCGACACCCATGCGGCGACGGTGTTCTTGGCCGGCAGCCGCGCCCTGAAGATCAAGCGCGCGGTACGCTTTCCGTTTCTCGATTTCTCCACGCTCGCCAAGCGCAAGGCCGCCTGCGAGGCGGAGCTCGCGGTGAACGCACCCTACGCGCCCGAGATTTACCAAGGCGTCGTCGCCATCACCCGCGAACGCGGCGGCAGGCTCGCCATCGGCGGCCGCGGCACGCCGGTCGAATGGGCAGTCGAGATGCATCGCTTCGACGAGACGCGCACGCTCGACCATTTGACCGGCGCGATCGACGCAGCGCTGGCCGATGCGCTCGGCCGCGTGGTGGCCGCCGCGCACGCCAAGGCGCCTCCGGTCGAGCCGGAGCCGTGGATCGCCGCGCTCGGTGCCTATATCGACGAGCACGCCGAAGCCTTTGCGGCGCAAGGCGACATCATGCTCGCCGCCGCCGCCAATGCGCTCGCCCGGCAAAGCCGCGACGCCTATGAGCGCATCGTGCCGCTCCTGCGCGAACGCGGCCGGGGCGGCCTCATCCGCCGCATTCACGGCGATCTGCATCTCGGCAATATCGTGCTGATCGACGGCCGGCCGGTGCTGTTCGACGCCATCGAATTTTCCGACATCATCGCCTCAGGCGACGTGCTCTACGATCTCGCGTTCCTGCTGATGGATCTCGTCGAGCGCGGCCTTGTCGAGGCGGCCAACATCGTGCTCAACCGCTACCTTGCCGAAACAAAGCGCATCGGCGATCTCGATGGGCTCGCCGCCCTCCCCTTCTTTCTCTCAATGCGCGCCGCGATCCGCGCCAAGGTCACTCTCGCGCGGATGGAGCGCGCCGACGGCAACGAGCAACGCGCCATCGCCGCAGCGGCGGCCGCCTATTTCGCCTTTGCGCAGCGGGCGATCGCGCCGGAGAGGCCGAAGCTGATCGCGATCGGCGGCCTCTCCGGCACCGGCAAGTCGCAGCTGGCCCGGGCGCTGGCGCCGCACGTCGCGCCCATGCCCGGCGCTGTGATCGTGCGCTCCGATGTCGAGCGCAAGGCGCTGTTCGGCGTCGGCGAGACCGAGAAGCTGCCGCCGCAGGCCTACGGGGCAGAGGTCACGGCACGGGTTTATGCCGGGCTCTGCGACAAAGCGCGCCGCATCGTCGGCGCCGGTCATTCGGCCATCGTCGATGCGGTGTTCGCGCGGCCGGCCGAGCGCGCGGCGATCGCCGAAGCCGCCCGCTCGGCTGGCAGCCGCCTGCATGGACTTTTCCTCACCGCGCCGCTCGAAACCCGCTTCGCCCGCGTCGGCGGCCGCAGCCACGATGCCTCCGATGCCGACCGCGAGGTGGCGCAAGCGCAGGAGGCCTACGACCTCGGCCAGCTCGACTGGATCCGGATCGATGCCGCCGGAACGCCTGCGGACACTGCGGCGCAGGCGCGCGGCGCGCTCTTGGATTGACGAAGCCGCCCGCTGCCGACATAAAGCGGCCGAACCGACCACCCGGCCCGGACCGCCCCTGCTTGCGGTCCAACCGTGGGCCGAGAGAAAGGCTGGACATGGCGAACAGTGCTTCCACTACGGCTGCCCATGACGGGGAGCCGACGCGGCGCGATTTTCTCTTCATCGCCAGCGCCACCGTCGCGGCGGTCGGCGCGGTGGCAACGCTCGTGCCGCTGATCGACCAGATGAATCCGGACGCCTCGACGCTCGCCGCCGGCGGCCCGGTCGACGTCGACGTGAGCAAGATCGAGGAAGGCTCGCAGATCGTGGTGCGCTGGCGCGAGCGGCCGATCTGGATCTATCACCGCTCCAAGCAGACGCTCGACACGCTGCAAAGCGCTAAGGACATCTCGCTTCTCTCCGATCCGGATTCCGAGCAGCCGCAGCAGCCGCCCTATGCGCAGAACTGGCACCGCTCGGCCAAGCCGGAATACGGCATCCTGGTCGGCATCTGCACCCATCTCGGCTGCATTCCGCTGTTCTATCCGAACCCGAGTGAGACGACGCCCGTGACCAACTGGATCGGCGGCTATTTCTGTCCCTGCCACGGCTCCAAATACGATGCCGCCGGCCGCGTCTATAGCGGCGTGCCGGCGCCCTACAATCTGCCGGTGCCGCCGTACAATTTCGTCAACGACACCACGGTTCGCATCGGCGAAAATCCGGGCAACAACGCGTGGAATTTCGATTCCATCAAGCAGCTGTAGCAGTCATGCTTCCCCGTGCAGCGGGGGAGCATGAACAGGGCAGCGGCAGATCCGGTTCAATTTCCTGATAGCGTCCAGTAACCCGTGCCGTACGCCGCGGTCTTCTTGAGGCCGCTGCCGCGCTGCTCGCTCTGCTGCGGCAGATAAGCGACGATGTCGCGCAGCGCAATTTCACGCTGGCGCGCCAAGACGACATCGTCTTCGACATCGTGCAGCGTATGTCACGGCGCGATGCCGCCATGGCGGTCGTCA
>JASHWN010000028.1 GCA_030044035.1 Xanthobacteraceae bacterium | reverse complement strand
CGGCGATCACGGTCATCTCGCTGTTATGGGCCGCGCCGCACCTGCAATACGACTGGACCGGAATGTTGGAGATCTTCGTCGCCGGCTTGTTTCTCGGCTGGGTGCGCTGGCGCTCAGGCTCGACGCTGCTCACTTTCGCGCTTCATGCCCTGTTCAACCTGGAAGGCATGATCGAGACCATGCTGCAGGTGAAGCATTTTTCTTAAGTGCTTATCCGCGTTTGACAATTGCCGACGTTCGCTCAGCGCGGACGCCGTCCCGCCCGTTCGAAGATGCGCGACAGCGGCGGCGGCCGCCCGGACGGCTCGTCGCCCTGCCGCTTGCGCGGCAGCCCAATCACCGGCTCGGCGAAGCGGGCGATGGCGGCGACTGTGTCGTCGAGCGGCACGGTCGATCCCGCGGTTTCGCTGACAATGATGGTGATGACGTCCAGGTCGCGCCGGAACAGCGAGTCGAGGGCAGTCAGCGTATGGCTGATGGTACCGAGATAGCTGCCGGTCACCAGGATCAGCGGCAGCTGCAGCGCCATCATCACGTCGAGCACGGTGCGCTCGCCGTCGAGCGGCACCATGATGCCGCCGACCCCTTCGATCAGCAGGAGGTCGCGGCGCCGCTCCACGGCGCCCCGGCAAAATTCGATCACCGCGTCGACGTCGATGCTGCGGCCCTCGCGTCGCGCCGCCAAATCGGGCGACAACGGCGCCCGAAAACGCCACGGCGAGATGCGTTCGGCGCCTTCCGCGCTCACCGGCGCGCCAAGCGCCCGCAACAGCACGCCCGGATCGCTCTCCGCCACCTGCGCCGGATCGAACCCGCTCACCACCGGCTTGATGGCTTCTACCACGCGGCCCATGCGGCGAAAATGGCCGATCAGCGACGCCGCCACGTAGGTCTTGCCAACGTCGGTGCCGGTCGCGGTGATGAAAATCGCGGTCACGGCGCCAAGGCCTCCGACACGCGACGGCGTACCGTTGCGGCAAGCCGCTCGATCTCGGCGTCCGGATGCTGCGCCGTGAAGGCAAAGCGCAGCCGTGCGGTGCCCTTCGGCACGGTCGGCGGCCGGATCGGAACCACCAAAAACCCGTCCTCCTCCAGCGCCTGCGCCGCCGCCAGCACCGTTTCGGTTTCCCTGAGCACCAGCGGTACGATGGCGCTCTGCGGGTCGGGCAGGTTCAGCGCCCGGGCGAACAGTTTGGCCTTGCGCAGTGGCAGTGCCGTGTAGGCCGGGTCGCATTCGATGATGTCGAGGGCGGCGATGGCGGCGCCAACCACCGGCGGCGGCAGCCCGGTCGAGTAGATGAAGGTGCGCGCCCGCGTGCGCATCAGATCGACGACCGGCTGCGAGGCACACAAATAGCCGCCATAGGCGCCGACCGCCTTTGACAGCGTGCCCATTTGCAACGGCACGTCGACGGCCGCGCTGTTGGCGAAGCTCGAACCGCGGCCGCCGCCGATCACACCGAGCCCGTGGGCGTCGTCGGCCAACAGCCAAGCGTCGAAACGCTGCGCCAGCGTCGACAAGTCTGCGAGCGGAGCCAGATCGCCGTCCATGGAAAAGACGCCGTCAGTCGCGATCAGTGCTCTTTGATGTTTAGCGCGATTCGCTGTGAGCAGGGCTTCGGCGTCCGCCATATCGCAATGGCGATAACGACAAACCGCCGCTCCGCTCAGCTTGGCCCCCGCGTGGACGCAGGCGTGCGATAATTCGTCGACCAGGATCAGGTCGTCGGCCCCGACCAGGGCCGGGATGATCCCGGTATTGGCCAAATAACCGGAGCCGAACACGCATGCCGCTGCCGTTCCTTTCAGCCGCGCCAAGCGGGTTTCCAATTCGTCGTAGAGCGGGTGGTTGCCGGTCACGAGGCGCGACGCGCCGGCGCCGACGCCGTAGCGCTGCGCCGCGGCGACGGCTGCCTTGATGACCTCGGGATGCCGGCTAAGATTGAGATAGTCGTTGCACGAGAACGACAGCAAAATGCGGCCGCCGCGTTCGGCGAAGATGCCGTCGCGGACCGTCACCACCGGCGTACGGCGCAGCCGCGCGCCATCAAGCGCCGCGAGCTTGCCGCACGCGAATGCGTCGAGTGAGCGCATCGCGCCGGCATGAAAGCGCCGAATGTCGGGCAATACCAGCAAAAACAAACGGGCAGGGCAGGGATCAGCCCCCGAGTGGTACGGTCGCGGGTTCCCGCACGTTTGGCTGCCCTACACTCAAATGAAGACCACAAGCCCGCCGCTTGCTGTGGTGGCGACCCAAGGCAGCCGCATCATGCTCGCCGACGGCCGCGAGCTGATCGACGGCATTGCGTCGTGGTGGTCGGCCTGCCACGGCTACAATCATCCGCACATCCGCGCCGCGCTTGAACGGCAGCTGGCCGCGATGCCGCACGTCATGTTCGGCGGTCTCGTGCACGAGGCGGCGCTCACGTTGGCGCAGCGGCTGGTCGCGCTCTGCGCACCCGCCGATCTCGACCGTGTGTTCTTCAGCGAATCCGGCTCGGTCGCGGTCGAAGTGGCGCTGAAAACGGCAGTGCAATATTGGCGCAACCGCGGTCTCTCCAAACGGAGCCAGATTGTCTGTTTCCACGGCGCGTACCATGGCGACACCACCGGCGCGATGGCGGTATCCGATCCTGAAGCCAGCATGCATGCGGCGTTCCGCGGGCTGTTGCCGCAGCAGATCGTGCTCGATCTGCCAACTGACGAGCCAAGCGTCGCGCGATTCGAGCGAGTCATCGGAGAGCGTGCCGAGGAAATCGCCGCCATCATTGTCGAGCCGTTGGTGCAGGGCGCCGGCGGCATGCGCTTTCACGATGCGCAGGTCCTGCGCACGTTGCGCGCCACCGCTGACCGCTACGATGTCTTGCTGATCTTCGATGAGATCTTTACCGGCTTCGGCCGCACCGGTGCGCTGTTCGCCTTTCAGGCCGCGGGCGTCGCACCGGACATCATCACCCTCGGCAAGGCGCTGACCGGCGGTACGCTGCCGCTTGCCGCTACGCTCGCGCGCAAGAGCGTGTTCGACGCCTTTTGGTCTGACGATGCCGCACAGGCGCTGATGCACGGTCCGACTTTCATGGCCAACGCATTGGCCTGCGCAGCGGCCAATGCGTCCATCGACCTGTTCGAGCGTGAACCGCGGCTCGACGAGGTTGCGAGCATTTCACGTGCCTTGGTGCGGGGGCTCGAATCATGCCGGGCGCTGCCGGGCGTCAAAGACGTGAGGATCAAAGGCGCCATCGGCGTGGTCGAGCTCGAGCGCATCGACAATCTCAACGCTCTGCGCCAACGCTTTATGGCCGAAGGGGTTTTTATCCGTCCGTTCGGCTCGGTGGTTTACCTCACGCCCGCCTTCACGATCACCCGACCCGAGCTCGACAAATTGACCGACGCCGTAAACGTCGTGCTGGCCGAATGGCTGGGCGGCCGGTCCGATTAGTAGCCGACCACCGTGCCGTGGAGGTCATACGCTTCGGCGCGCTCGATTTTCACGGTGGCGATTTCGCCCACGCGTAGCGGCCGGCGGCTGGTGACAAAGACCGTGCCGTCGATTTGCGGCGCGTCGCCCCTGCTGCGACCCTTGGCGCCGGCCGGGCCGACCTCGTCGATGATCACGCGTTCGTTGCGGCCGACTTTGCGCGCAAGCCACTTGAACGAAATCGCCTGCTGGTGCGCCATCAGCCGGTTCCAGCGTTCTTGCTTGACCGGCTCCGCCACCGCATCGCTGTGCGCGTTGGCCGCAGCGCCGGCGACCGCCTCGTAACGGAAGCAGCCGACGCGATCGAGTTCGGCGGCGCTGAGCCAGTCGAGCAGCGCGGCGAAATCCGCTTCGGTCTCGCCGGGAAAGCCGACGATGAAGGTCGAGCGGATGGTGAGGTGCGGGCACTGGTCACGCCACTTGCGGATGCGCTCCAGCGTGCGCGCCTGCGCAGCAGGTCGGCGCATGCGTTTGAGCACCGCGGGGCTCGCGTGCTGGAACGGCACGTCGAGATAGGGCAGGACCTTGCCGTCTGCCATCAGTTCGATCACCTCGTCGACGTGCGGGTAAGGGTAGACGTAATGCAACCGCACCCAGACGCCGAATTCGCCGAGCGCGCGAGCAAGATCGATGAATTGGGCTCGAACCGGCCGGCCCCTCCACATGCTTTCGGCGTACTTGAGGTCGATGCCGTAGGCCGATGTGTCCTGCGAGATGACCAACAGCTCCTTGACGCCGGCGGCAACCAGCCGCTCGGCCTCGCGCAAAACGTCGGCGGCCGGGCGGGACGCCAGATCGCCGCGCAGCTTTGGAATGATGCAGAACGTGCAGCGATTGTTGCAGCCCTCTGAAATCTTGAGATAAGCGTAGTGCCGCGGCGTCAGCTTGATGCCCTGCGGCGGGATCAGGTCGGCGTAAGGGTGGTGCGGCCGCGGCACGGCGCTATGCACCGCGTCGACCACGCTTTCGTATTGCTGCGGCCCGGTCACGGCGAGAACGCCGGGATGTGCCGCGGTGATCTTGTCCGGCTCCGCGCCCATGCAGCCGGTAACGATGACCTTGCCGTTCTCGGCCATGGCGGCGCCGATGGCGGCAAGCGATTCCGCCTGCGCGCTGTCGAGGAAGCCGCAGGTGTTGACGATGGCGAGGTCGGCGCCGGCATGCTCGCGCGCCAACTCATAGCCCTCGGCGCGCAGCCGCGTGACGATACGCTCGGAATCGACCAGCGCCTTGGGGCAGCCGAGCGACACAAAGGAAATGCGAGGTGCGCGGAGCGGGCGGTTCATTGCTGCGGCTTCTACCATGACGCCGGCGCATGACGACAACAGCGGATTTTCGCTAGATTGACCGCAACAGCCGGCGCCAGTGAGCGCCATATGGGGAGGACTGCCATGACTCGCACCATCACGCGCATTGCCGCAGCCTCGCTGTTGCTGGTTTGTGCCGCGCTCTTTGCCGCGCCGGCGCGGGCCGAAATCAAGACGCAATGGATCGATTACAGCGAGGGCGGCACGGCGCTGCAGGGCTATCTCGCCTATGACAACGCGGTGACCGGCAAGCGGCCCGGCGTGCTGCTGCTGCACCGCCGCGACGGCATGTCGGACCTGACACTGCAGAACGCCAGAATGTACGCGCAGCAGGGCTACGTCGTCTTCGCCGCGGACATTTTCGGCAAGGACGTGCGGCCGAAGTCGGTGCCCGAGCAGCAGGCGCAATCGGCGCTCTACAGCAAGGACCGCCCCTTGATGCGGGCGCGGGCGTTGGCCGGCCTCGATGTCCTGCGGGCCAATCCGATGGTCGAGCCCGGCAAGATCGCCATCGTCGGCTATTGCTTCGGCGGCGAGGTGGCGATCGAACTGGCCGAGACCGGAGCGCCCATTCTCGGCACGGTGAGCATTCACGGCTCGTTCCGCGGCTTTCCGCCGGAAGCGGCGAAAAACATCAAAGGCCGCGTGCTCATTCTCCATGGCTCCGAAGATCCGGTCGCGCCGATGAGCGAAGTCGTGGCGCTGCTAGACCAGCTGCGGGCGGCCAACGTGCGCTGGGAGCTCAACCTTTACAGCGGCACCCAGCACGGTTTCTCGACACCGAAAGGTCCGGCCGAAGAACGCGCCAACGAGGAATCCAAATTCGCCACGGCGCGGTTCTTCAAAGACGTATTTGGATTGTAAGGTGGCCGCCACAGTACTCCGGCGCTTGCGATTGCCCGATCCGCCGCTCCTTCTGCTCACCGATCGGCGGCAGGCGCGGCGCCCGCTGGCGGAAGTCGTCACGGCGGCATTGGCGGGCGGCTGCCGCTGGGTCAGCCTGCGGGAAAAGGATTTGCCGGACGACGAGCAGGTTCTGCTCGCCCGTCGGCTGTTGCCGAGGATTCGCGCGGTAGGCGCTCGACTGCTGATCCATGGCGAGGCTGGGCTCGCCGTGCTCGCCGCCGCCGATGGCGTGCATTTGCCGGCCGGTTCCGATGCGGCCGCTGCCCGGGCCCGGCTCGGCCGCGACAAGCTCATCGGCATCTCGATCCATACCGTCAGCGAAGCCACAGCGATCGACCCGGCGAACGTCGATTATGCGCTGGCCGGCCCCGCTTTCGAAACCGCAAGCAAGCCGGGCTACGGCCCCGAGATCGGCCGCAAGGGTCTTAGCGAAATCGCCAATGCTGCGCCGGTGCCGGTGCTGGCGATCGGCGGCATCAACACGCTGCGGGTGGCCGAGCTGATCGCGGCAGACGCTGCCGGCGTCGCCGTGATGGGCGGCGTCATGCGCGCTGCCGATCCGGCACAAGAGGTGCGCGGGCTCATCGCCGCGCTGAACGGAGCGCTCGGGACCCGTGCGTGACGTTCGCGCTTGAGGCTGGCGCTAGAACGCGAGCGCGCCGGCTTGGGCTATCGCGCCCGATAGCTGGCGACGCCCTGGTCCGGCGCCCACACGCCGGCGGGCAGTTTTCCCGCCTGCCAGAACACGTCGATCGGCATACCGCCGCGCGGATGGAAATAGCCGCCGATGCGCAGCCATTTCGGTTTGAGCAGCGCGACCAGCTTTTTGCCGATGGCGACGGTGCATTCCTCGTGGAAGGCGCCCTGATTGCGGAAGCTGTTCAGGTAAAGCTTCAGCGATTTGGATTCGACGAGCCATTCGCGCGGCACGTAATCGATCACCAGCGTGGCGAAATCCGGCTGCCCGGTCACCGGACACATCACGGTAAATTCCGGAAACGTGAAGCGGGCGACGTAATCGGTGTCGGCATGCGGATTGCGCACGCGATCGAGCACCGCCGCAGCGGGCGATGGTGGTGGCGGCGTCGGTCGGCCGAGCTGCAATGATCGTTTC
>JASHWN010000278.1 GCA_030044035.1 Xanthobacteraceae bacterium | reverse complement strand
GACGCGCGCCCGGAAATCGGCGTTGCGCCGCGCCGCGTGTTTGAGGAGTTGCGCGGCGCCGAACAGGATGACCGGCAATTTCACCCGGGCGAGGGCCATGGCTTCCTCCTGCAAAAGTCTTATGCGGGCGCGCGATACAGTGGCCGGCGCGTGTCGTCCGGCGCGACGGCGCCGCAACCGCCAATGTGCAACACTTTGGCGGGTTTGGAAACTCTCCAGACGGTCGCGGGAACTGCGAATTGTCGTGACTTTTCAGGCCTTCGGCAGGCCGAGATAGCGCGCGGCGTTGCCGGAGGCGATGTCCTGCCGGAGCGCTTCGGCCAGCGGCACGTGGTCCATGAATTCGCCGGCTTCATGCGCCTCCTCGAACGGATGGTCGGCGGCGAACATGACCCGGTCGGTGCCGAGTGCGGCGAGCGTGCAGTTGAGCGGTTCGGCCGAGCACATGCCCGACGTCGTCACCACGATGTTCTCGCGGATGTACTGTGACGGCGGCTTGGTGAGCTTGACGCCGTGAAACTTGGCGCGGCTGTCGAACCGCCACAGCAGGAACGGCAGCGTCTCGCCCAAATGGCCGAGCATCAGCCGGCTCCTTGGAAAGCGGTCGAAATGGCCGGCGACGATCAGGCGGAGCGCGTGCGAGCCGGTCTCGAAACCCCAGCCCCACATCGGCCGCATCAGCACCTTGTAGCCGGACAGCACCGATGGCTGCGCCACCGGATCGGCCGGATGGATGTAGATCGTCGCGCCGAGCGCCTCGGCGCGCTCCCAGAACGGATAAAGATCGGGATGGTCGAGGTACTGCCCGTGGGTGTGGCCGTTGATCATGGCGCCGCAAAACTTCAGCTCCCGCACGCAGCGTTGGAGTTCATCGGCCGCGCCGCTCGGGTCCTGCATCGCCAGATGCGCGAAGCCGGAATAGCGATCGGGCCGCTTGGCGATCTCGCCGGCCAAAAAATCGTTGGATTCGCGGGCGCGGCGCGTTGCGGTCGCGGCGTCGCGCTCGGCCTGCACGCCGGGTCCGGCGATGGAAAGAACCGCCCGGGCGATGCCGGCATCGTCCATCGATTTGAGGCGCAGCTCGCCGAAATCGGTCAGATTGCGAAAGAAATATTCGGCGCGCTCGCCCGGCACCTCGCTCATCGTCGGCCGCCAGTAATCGATCAGGCCGGGGGAGAGAAAGTGCTCCTCGAGTGCGATCTTTTTGACCATTCGGGCTCTCTCGGTCTCTTGTTTCCCGGATGCGGTGCAGCGCGAAGCGGTGCACCGCTGATCCGGGACCTTCTCAAACGCTGAGGTTATGACGATCCCGGGTCTGCGTCGCACCACTACGCGCTGTCGCGCTTCGTGCTGCGCCGCGCCCGGGAAACGGAGCTTGGGCTCTATAACCGATAACCGGTGCAATGGTATACGGCGCAATGCTATAAGCGCCGGACCGAGCGGCCGGTGTTGCGAGGGAGGGTTTGGTGGTCAAGAAAATCCGCGGCGTCGCGATGGAGGAGAACCTCGACAATTCGATGGGGCTCGAGTTTTACAACCTGTCCCATCGTTTCGGCTATCAGTCGCCGAACTGGCCGTATTTCGAGGACGTCAAGATCGAGCGCATCCATTACATGGCCAAATCCGGCGTGCTGTCGCAGCGCATCACCACCTCGATGCACAACACCACCCACATCGACGCGCCGGCCCACGTTGTGCAGGGCCTGCCATTCATCGACGAGGTGCCGCTGCCGCATTTCTTCGGCTCCGGCATCGTGGTGTCGATCCCGAAGAAGAAGTGGGAGCAGATCACCTACGACGATCTGGAAAAGGCGGCCGGCAAGATCGTGCGGCCGCGCGACGTCGTCATCGTCAATACCGGCTGGCACAAGCTCTACGAGGACAGCGAGGATTATTTCTGCTACGCGCCCGGCTTCGTGCCGTCGGCCGGCGAATGGTTCGTCGAGAAGAAGGTCAAGGTGGTCGGCCACGACACCCAGGCCAACGACCATCCGCTCGCCACCGCGATCGGGCCGCAGCGCAACGGCCCGCTGCACCCGCACCTCGCCGCCGAATACAAAAAGTGGTCCGGCGGCCGCGACTGGAAGGACGATTTTCCCGACTGGGAGCCGGTGCACCGCATCCTGTTCAAGAACGGCATTCTGGGCATCGAGAACGTCGGCGGCGACATCGACAAGGTCACCGGCCGGCGTTGCACCTTCGCGCTGTTTCCCTGGAACTGGGAGCGCGGCGACGGCTGCATCATTCGGCTCGTTGCGATCATCGATCCGAAGGGCAGCTACCGGATCGAGAAAGGGGAGAAATTCGCATGATCGTGCGTAAATTCGCGGAAGCGAAATCCTACGAGGCGCCGAACCATCGCGGCTACAAATCGTTCCGCGTCTACGGCGCCGAGATGGGCGGCTCGCAGACCTTGGTGTTCGGCATCTCGCATTTTCTGCCGGGCGGCGGCGCCGGCCCGGACGCCTCGCCGCCGGAGAAGATTTATTACGTGCTGGCCGGCGAGCTCACCGTGATTGCCGGCGGCAAGGAAAGCGTCGCGCGCGCCGGGGACAGCGTCTATATCGGCCCCAACGAGAGCCGCGAGATCGTCAACCGCTCGAACGAGGTCTGCACCATCGCGGTCGCCGTCGCGCCGGTGAAGTGACAAATTTTCCTCCCCC
>JASHWN010000277.1 GCA_030044035.1 Xanthobacteraceae bacterium | reverse complement strand
ACTATCAGGACCTCGTCGCCGGCGCCCGCGCCGCGATCGCGGCTGGCCGCTTCGCCGATTATGCGGCAGCGGCGATGCAGGCATGGCAGGCCAAGGTCGACATCGATGAGGCTTAAGCGCGGCATAAGCGCCGCGCGCCTCGACAAGCGCTGCAAGCCGGGGCAAAACCTGCGGCCTGTAAACGCTTCGCATCAGGTTCTCGTCATGAAACACAACAATCACAAAGCCGCAAAACTGACCTTGACCCGCCGCCAGGCGGCGCTCGCCCTCGCCGCAGCGGCGGCCGGCATCGGCGTTCTTGGCCCAGTGCGGGCGCAAGCCAAATATCCGACCCGGCCGGTGCGCGTCATCCTGCCGTTCGGTCCCGGCAGCGTCGCCGACGTCACGTCGCGGCTCGTCTTCCAGGCGCTCGGCAACAAGCTCGGCCAAAACTTCGTCATCGAGAACAACCCGGGCGCCGCCGGCATCTCGGCGGCGCGCGCTGCACTATCGGGCGGCAAGGATGGTTATACGCTGATCCTGTTGACCAACGGCACCGCTACCGCCGTGCCCCTGTTCAACCATCTGCCCTACGATCCGTTGAAGGATTTCGTGCCGATCTCGACCATCGGCTATTTCACTTGCGTATTCGTGGTCAACGCGTCGTCACCGTACCAAACGCTCGGCGATTTCCTGATAGCGGACAAGCAAAAACCCGGCGCGATCAATGTCGGCACCATCAATGTCGGCGGCACGCAAAACCTCACCGCCGAATTGTTCAAGGCCAAGTCCGGCGGGCAATTCGTGATCGTGCCGTTTCGCACCTCGCCGGACGTGGTGGTCGGGTTGTTGCGCAATGACGTGCAGCTCAACATCGATTTCTATGCCGCGCTCAAGCCGACGCTCGACGGCGGCAAGGGCCGCGCCATCGCCACCAGCGGCTCGCAGCGCTCGCCGGAGCTGCCGAACGTGCCGACCGTGCAGGAGGGCGGTGTCGCCGGCTTCGATGTCGTCGCCTGGAACGGACTTTATGCCCCGGCCGGTACCCCGCAGAGCGTGATCGACACGTTGAACGCCGGCCTGCACGACGTTCTGGCCGACCCAGCATTAAAGAAGCGCGCACTCGATCTCGGCATCGACGCACGCGCTTCGTCGCCGGCCGAGCTCGATGCGCGGATGCGCTCCGATATCGCCAAATGGGGCGCCGTGATCGCCAGCGCGCATATTCCCAAGGAGTGACGAAGCCGGCATGATGCGGCTTTGGGAGGATGCGCCATGCGCCAGCCGGGCTTGCAGCCGGGGTTAATCGTCGCGCCGCTCACGCCGTTCACCGCGGACCTGAAAGTGGATGAGCACGCGCTGCGGCGGCAGATCGACTATGTGGTACGCGACTGTGCCGCCACCATGGTAGTGGCCGCGGGCGTCGAGACGCAGGAATACACGTACCTTCCGTTCGAGGCGCGCGAGCGGCTGATCCGCTCCACGATCGATTACGTCGACGGCCGCGTTCCGGTCATGGTCGGCATCACCCATCCGTCGTTTCACACCGCGATCGAGCTGGCGCACGAGGCCGAAAAGCTTGGCGCCGCGGCGCTGCAGCTTCTGGCGCCGTTGCGGCCGTTCGCCGGCGCACCGACGCAGCGCGATCTCCTCGGCTACTTCGAGAAAATATCGAGCGAGACGAGCCTGCCGCTGACGCTTTATCTCAATCCGGGTCCGGGCGCCGACGTTTCGATCCCTGATACGATCGCTCTCGCCAAATTGCCCCGCGTCAATTTCATCAAGGAAAGCTCGCGCGATCTGGCGCGGGTGTCGCGGCTCATTGTCGAGATCGATCGCGCCGGCCACGCCCGCTATTTCACCACCATGCAGATGCTGCTCGCGAGCATCGAACTCGGCGGCTCCGGCGCGACCATGCCGCCGCCGGCCGCCGAGATCGCCCGCGCGGTGATCGAGGCGTTCGTTGCCAGGGACTTCGAACGCGCCGCGCAGGCGCAATTGCAATTCGCGCTGTTTCCCAGCCGCTGGATGCACTTCGGTCTGGCGCCGACCATGAAGGCGGCGATGAATCTGATCGGCGTGCCGGTCGGCGATCCATATCCGCCTTATGCGCCGCTGTCGCGCGACGACATGGCGGCGCTCGCTGCGTATCTGAAGACCACGGTGCTGGCGCCGCGCGTCACGGCGGCCGCGGCGTGAGCGGATTACCTTTGCATGTCATGGTCCGCGAAAGCGGACCATCCAGTAAGCGTGGCATAGCAGGTGATTACTGGATCATCCGCATGCGCGGATGATGACAGGCAGTGGGCGCCAATAAAGAAAACCGCCGGCTGCGCGGGGGGCAGGCCGGCGGGTCGATGGAGTCGCGCCTGGTACGAACGCAACGATCCAGCGCAGATTTACGACTTCTCGAGCTGACCGCGGATTTCGCCGGCCGGGTTCGCCTTGGTGTGCAGGTTGACGTAGTACTTGCCTGCCAGCAAATCCTTGGCCTGGTCGTCGGTCAGCGGGGCCGAGCCTTTGAACGGGCTCGGGAAGTTCGGATTCGGGTCGCCCTTCTTGGTCAGCCAGACGACCGGCGGCGCGTTCTTACCCGGATCGGCCGGGCCGTGGATGTGGCCCGCGGTCACCGGGCCGGTGAGGCCCGAGTAAGTGCCGTCCCAGCTGATCTTTTTGGTCGTCGGATCATAGGTGACGGTGACCGAAGCCGTGCCGGTCGTGGTGTTCGGCGGTACTTCGCTCTTGCCGTCGAGACTGGCCTTCAACGTGGTATTGGCGGCCTCGCTCTGCGAGGCAGACGCCAGCAGCACGGCGCTGGCGGCGCCGCCGACGCAATAGCCGAGGATCGATCGTCGAGCGAATAATCCAGTCATGAGGTCCTCCCTGTGGACGTCCTGAATGCACTATCAACACCGGGCGATGGCCATTATTGCACGGCCTTCACAAGCTCGCGGCTGCAACCGGCGATGTAGCGAAGATAGGCTCATGCCGGCCGTACCGGCCCATCTAAGCACACTACGCCGCCCAAACCCAGATAGGCCCGCTGGACGGCGCACCACGATTGCGGCCGACCAGGATCACGCCTGCGGCGGCAACACCCTGATCGAGGTCGCAAATTCCTCGCCGCAATCGTCGCAAGACCAATCGTGGCGGATGCCGCCGTTAAGGTTGAAGGCAGATTGCTCGGCGACGAGCAGCACGGACCCGCAGCGCGGGCAATCGGGTCGACCGAAATTCCGGGCCCAAGATGCTTGGCACGCGATTTCGGCGTTCATAAAGAAAGCTCCTTAGCAAGTCCCCGACATGGCGGGTTCTGCGCGCGCCCTATGGCGCCGTCGCGACGCCAGCGTGAAGCTTTCGTGCCATTGTGACGGCGTGTTCAGCGGGTCGGCGCGGGGATCGGCGCGCAATTGGTACGCCCGGACAACAGGCAGTCCTCCAACTTTCCATTCTGATAAAGTTCGTGCGCCAGAAACAAGCCGACCAGGAACAGCAGTACAACGACGCCGAGCGCGATCAACGGCCCGCGCGGTCTATGGTTTTGCTCGTTGCGATCGGGCATGGTTGGTATCCGGCTGAGGCGACTTGTGCTCAGACTCGCGGCGCCATGTGGCGCAAGTGACGGGGCTTGGCTTTACTCCCTTTTACCACCGAGGCTTGGAAGTCATGAAGTTCGGCGTGTTCGATCACCTCGACGATGCCGGCGTGCCGCTCGGCCAGCTCTATGCCGACCGGCTGCGGCTCGCCGAGGCTTACGACCGTGGCGGCTTCCACGCCTACCATCTGGCGGAGCACCACGGTACCCCGCTCGGCTGCGCGCCGTCGCCGGCGATTTTCCTCGCCGCGCTGGCGCAGCGCACGGAGCGGCTGCGCTTCGGCCCGATGGTCTTCCTGCTGCCGTTCTACCATCCGCTGCGGTTGATCGAGGAAGTCTGCATGCTCGATCAGTTGAGCGGCGGTCGCCTCGAGCTCGGCATCGGCCGCGGCGTGTCGCCGTTCGAAAGCAAAAACTATGCGCTGGATTTTGCGCAGACCCAGGCGATGTACCATGAGGCTTTCCAAGTGCTGCTCAAGGGCCTTGCCGTCGACGAGCTCACCTTCGACGGCAAGTTCTATCGCTTCGACGGCGTGCCCATTACCGTGCGCCCGGTGCAGCGCCCGCATCCGCCGTTGTGGTACGGCGTCAGCTTTCCCGAGAACGCCGAGTGG
>JASHWN010000276.1 GCA_030044035.1 Xanthobacteraceae bacterium | reverse complement strand
CGCCGCCGCCGCGACCGCGGTGACGCCGCCGGTCGCCGCCGGTGCGGCGCCGGCCGCGCCGCTGTCGAAGAAGGCGCTGCCGCCCGGCCCGCGGCAGATCGCGGCTGAAACCATGCCGCCGGCCAATGATCCGGTGAATCAAAGCTCGAGCGGCGGCGACTTCATGGTCGACGTGCTCAAGACCCTCGACATCGATTATCTGGCCATCAACTGCGCCTCGAGCTACCGCGGCCTGCATGAGGCCGTCGTCAATCACGGCGGCAACACCAAGCCCGAGATCATCACCTGCGTGCACGAGGACATCGCCGTGCATATGGGCCAGGGCTACGCCAAGATCGAAGGCAAGCCGATCGCCATGGCGTGCCATGGCGTGGTCGGCCTGCAGCACGCCACCATGGCGATCTACAACGCGTGGTGCGACCGCGTCCCGGTGCTGGTGTTTGGCGGCAACATCATGGAGGCCGACAAGCGGGCGCCGGGCGCCGAATGGGTGCATGCCGGCGTCGACATCGGCCAGATCGTGCGCGAATTCACCAAGTGGGACGATCAGCCGGCCTCGCTGCAGCATTTCGGCGAGTCGGCGGTGCGCGCCTACAAGATCGCTTGCACGCCGCCTATGGGCCCGGTGTTTATCGCGCTTGACGGCGAGCTGCAGGAAAATCCGATTCCTGACCGTAAAGCCTTGCGCATTCCCAAATACGAGCCGGTGATCCCGCCGCAGGGTGACGCCGGCGCGCTCGCCGAAGCCGCCAAGCTGCTGGTCAACGCGCAGAACCCGGTTATCCTGTGCGACCGCGTCGCGCGCACGCCCGAGGGCATGGCCAACCTGGTTGCGCTTGCCGAGGCGCTGCAATGCCCGGTGATCGACAATTACGGCCGCATGAACTTTCCATCGCGGCATCCGCTCAACCAAAGCTTCCGCCGCGCCCTGATCGGTCAGGCCGATGTTATTCTTGCGGTTGAGATGAACGACCTGTGGGGCTCGCTGACCCACTTCCACGACCGCATCGTGCGCACCTCGAATCCGGCGACCAAACCAGGCGCGAAAATCATCACGCTCGGCGTGCGCGACCTTTATCTGAAGTCGAACTATCAGGATTTCGGCCGCTGGCAGGACGTCGATCTCGATATTGCCGGCGACGGCGAGGCGTCGCTGCCGGTGCTGACCGACGCGGTGCTGCGAGCGACCGATGCCGGCCGCAAGGCTTCTTTCGCCGAGCGCGGCAAAAAACTCGCCGCCGCGCATCAGGCCATGGTCGAGCACTCAAAGAGCGAAGCGACCATCGGTTGGGATGCGAGCCCGATTACCACCGCGCGCATGTGCGCCGAGGTCTATAACCAGATCAAGGACGAGGACTGGTCGCTGGTCGGCAGCGCGATCCGGCTCTCCTGGATGCACCGGCTGTGGGACATCAAGAAGCCGTATCAGTGGAACGGCGGCTCCGGCGGCTCCGGCGTCGGCTACAACCTGCCGGCCTCGATCGGGGCTGCGCTCGCCAACAAGAAGCACGGCCGCTTCACGGTCGCGTTCGGCGGCGACGGCGACTTCATGTTCAGTCCCGGCGCGCTGTGGACCGCGGCGCATCACAACATTCCGATCCTGTACATCGTGCACAACAACCGCGCCTACCATCAGGAATACATGTATCTCACCGCGATGGCGGCGCGGCATGGCCGCGGCGTCGACCGGATGGATATCGGCACCACGCTCAAAGAGCCGAACATCGACTACGCCACCGTGGCGCGCGGCATGGGCGCCCACGGCGAGGGCCCGATCACCGATCCGAACGATCTGGCGCCGGCGCTCAGTCGCGCCATCGCCGCGGTCAAGGCCGGCGGCCCGGCTGTGGTCGACGTCGTCACCGATCCGCGCTGAGGAGGGGAGTGATGAGTACGTTCAAACTTGTTGCGGCCGCGGGCCTTTTTGCCGCGGCCATGCTCGGCGCGGCGAGCGTGGGAGCCCAGGACACGCCGGCAGGAGACGCCGCGCACGGCCGGGTGGTGTTTCTCAAAGAGGCCTGCTTCACCTGCCACGGCCGTTCAGGCCAGGGCGGCGCCTATAATGGCCCGGCGCCTATCCTGGCGCAGACCGCGCTGCCGCTCGAGGGTTTCCGGGCGCAGATCCGCAATCCAGTCAATGACATGCCGGCCTATTCTGATGCGGTCCTTTCGGACAAGGACATCGCCGACATCTACGCCTTCGTAAAGTCGTTGCCAGGGGCGCGCTCGCCGAAGGACGTTCCAATATTGAATAATTGAGGCGCCTGCCCAGAGGCTTGCGGTCAGCCTCTTCGACGATAGATGAGGCGGCTGCAGGCGCCTTTTCGCGCGCTTTCCCCGCCGCTAGCATGCGGGCGCCGAAACTACCGATTGCCGTGAGGCAGTATTTCCTAAAGAGGACGCCATGGCCGACCGGACCCTTAACGTCATCAGCATCTGCGGCAGCCTGCGGAAGGGCTCGTACAATCGCATCGTCCTGAACGCGCTGCCGGGGCTGGCGCCGGAGGGTATGAAGATCAAAGAAGGGCCGCCGTTTTCCGAATTTCCACTCTACAACGCGGACGTCCAGAACTCGACCGGCTTTCCGGCGCCGGTGCAAACGCTGGCCGACGCGATCCGCGCCGCCGACGGCGTGATCTTCGTCACGCCGGAGTACAATTTCGGAATTCCGGGGCCGCTGAAGAACGCCATCGACTGGGTGTCGCGGATGCCGAACCAGCCGTTCGCCGGCAAGCCGGTGGCGCTGCAGTCTGCCTCGCCCGGCCCGCTCGGCGGCGGCCGCGTACAGTATGACATGCGCCGCTCCATGGTGTTTCTCGACGCGTTCACCCTGAACAAGCCGGAAGTCTTCATCGGCAGTTTCATGCAGCGCTACGACGAGAAGACCGGAAAGATTACTGACGAGCAGACCATCGGCTTCATCAAGCAGCAGCTCGCCGCCTTCGCCAAGTTCATCGTCGCGCATGGTGTGCAGGGCTGAGAATTCGTCATTCCGGGGCCGAGCGAAGCGAGGAGCCCGGAATCCATAGCCCCCGGCGCTTGTGGTTATGGATTCCGGGTTCGCCGCTGGGCGGCGCCCCGCAATAACGACGGAAGCGATCATCCGGATTCTATGGGATACTGATCGACCGCTTTCGCGGGCGATCACAAAACGGCGAGGGGAAGCGAACGTGTCCGACAATCAGCTCAACGTGGTCGTGATCTGCGGCAGCCTGCGGCAAAACTCCTATAACGCGGCGCTGGCGCGCGCGCTGCCATCGCTGGCGCCGCCCGGCCTCGCGCTCACAGCCGGGCCGCCGTGGCACACCATGCCGATCTACAATCACGACATTCAGGACGCGCACGGCTTCCCGGCCGATGCCGTCGCCTGGGCCGACGCCATCCGCGGCGCCGACGGCGTCATCATCGTCTCGCCGGAATACAATTGGAGCATTCCGGGCGGGCTGAAGAACG
>JASHWN010000275.1 GCA_030044035.1 Xanthobacteraceae bacterium | reverse complement strand
AAGGAATTGTTTCCAGCGCCATGATACGTTAGGTTGCACTTCGAACTTTGCGGCGAGACGCGAGGATCAAGGCAATGCCGCTCCGATTGATCATCGGCAACAAGAATTATTCCTCGTGGTCGCTGCGGCCCTGGATCGCCATGAAGGTGGCCGGCGTCGCTTTCGAGGAAACGGTCATCCCGCTCGATGCGCCGGATTTCAAGGCGCAGGTCACGGCGCTTGGCGGCGCCGGCAAGGTGCCGGTATTGCTCGACGGCGACATGGGCGTCTGGGAATCGTTGGCGATCCTGGAATATTTGGCGGAGAAATTTCCTGGTGCCGGACTCTGGCCGGCGCCGGAACGGGCGCGTGCGCATGCGCGCGCCATCGCAGCAGAAATGCATTCAGGCTTTCTGCCGCTGCGCCGGCATCTACCGATGAACGTCCGGCGGCCGGTCAAGCCGCGTCCGCTCGACGATGAAGTGAGAGCCGATGTGGCGCGCATCGAGACGATCTGGAACGAAAGCCGCACGCAATTCGGCGCAGGCGGATCGTTCCTTTACGGGCGGTTCGGCGCCGCCGACGCCATGTACGCGCCCGTGGTATGGCGCTTTCACACCTACGCGGTCGAGCTAAGCGCGACGGCGCGTGCCTATATGGATGCCGTTTTGGCATTGCCGGCGTCGCGCGAATGGCGCGAGGCAGCGCGACGAGAGCCATGGGTGCTGCCCGACGACGAAATCGATTGGCCGGACGTTTTGCGCGAGTAAGCCAGGTCAGGCGAAGTGCCGCTCGAGCTCGATCAAGAGCGGGCGCTGATAGGCGATGATTTTTTTCATCGCGGCCGGCAGGCTGAAATAGGCGATGCGATCGATCTCGGGAAAAGCGCGCCGCCGTCCTGATCTCGGCGGCCATTCGATCTCGAACGTATTGCTGACAAACCGCGTCAGATCGAAATCGGCCTCGACCGCCCAGGCATGGACGATTTTGCCGCTCTTCTGGGGGACGGGATTGAGTTCGAGCAGCTCACCGCTCGGTACCAGGTTCGTCTCCTCGGTGAACTCGCGCCGGGCGGTTTCGATGAGACTGGCGCCTGGCTCAACCAGGCCCTTGGGAATGGTCCACGCGCCGGCATCTTTCTTGGCCCAGAACGGGCCGCCGGGATGCGCCAGCAGGACTTCAAGCCCGTTATGGCGGCGAAATGCCAGAAGGCCGGCGCTGATCGGACTAGTGCGGGTCGTCATCGGCTGCAATTTAGCTTGGTTTCAGCAAATGAAGTCGCGGACAATGGCGGCCTACGTTCCGGTTCGGGACAGCCGGCCCCCGGCAGCGGTGCGGCGCATGCGCGCAGGCGGCGTTAAAACTGCGGCTCTCTAGCGCAGGTCTTGCGCAGGTCTTGCTAAAGCCGTCTTTGTCTGCATGATTTTGTCACGATTAAACCAACAATGCCGTCCGATCGCTCGTGCTCGCCATGGCGAGGCGAGGGAAGGGCATACCGATCCAATTCTCTGCACGGGAGCTAACGTCAATGCGATATGGATTTATCGCCGCGCTTGCGGCTTTGGCGGTGGTGTTTGCACCGGCGGCCAAGTCTCAAGACGCCCCCAAGGACGTCAAGGGTTTGTTTCTGATGACCGATTATCCGGCGGTCACCGTTCGCCCGGGCGAAACCACCACCATCAGCCTGCGGCTGCAGAACTATGACATGCCGCCCGAGCGCATGGACTTGTCGGTGTCCGGCGCGCCGACCCAGTGGAACGCCAAGCTGTTGGGCGGCGGCCAGCCGGTCGACGCCGCGATGGCGGCGACCAATTCCAGCGTGTCGCTGTCGCTGCGGCTCGATGTGCCGAAGGATGCGCCGATCGGCACGCAGAAATTCACCGTCAACGCCACGGGCAGCTCGACCAAGCTCGCGCTGCCTATCGCGGTGACGCTTGCCAAGGATCTGCCGGCCAAGCTGACGCTGACGCCGCAGCTCCCCGAACTGCGCGGCACGTCGAAGTCGAGCTTCGAGTATCAGCTCAGCATCAAGAACGACAGCGGCAAGAAGGAGACGGTGAGTCTGGCCGCGCAGGCGCCGCGCAATTTCGACGTCTCGTTCACCGAGCAGTACGGCAGCCAGGAACTCAACGCGGTGCCGATCGACGCCGGGCAGAGCAAGGACGTCAAGCTCAAGGTGACGCCGCCGAATACCGCTGCTGCCGGCCAGTACAAGGTCGTGGCGCGTGTCTCGGCCGAGGACACCTCGGCCACGGCCGATCTCGGCCTCGACATCACCGGACAGCCGAAGCTTGACCTCAGCGGTCGCGAAGGCCTCGTTTCGACGCGCGCCACGGCCGGCAAGGAGACCACGGTCCCGATCGTCATCACCAATACCGGCACGGCGCCGGCGGAGGATATCGAGCTTTCCGGCTCGGCACCGAGCGGTTGGAAAGTCACCTTCAATCCGCAGAACGTCGAGCGGATTGCGCCGAACGCCAACAAAGAGGTGCAGGCGCTGATCACGCCGACCGACAAGGCGATCGCCGGCGATTACATCACCACGATCCGCGCCGCCGCCCGCGGCGAGTCCGCTTCGAGCGACTTCCGCGTCACCGTGACGACCTCCACCCTGATGGGCATGTACGGCGTCGGCATCATCGGCGTGGCGCTTCTGGTCATGGTCGGCGCCGTGGCAAGGTTTGGCCGACGATGAGCGCAGACACCGTCATAGAGGCGGACGGCCTCACCAAGGCCTACGGGCGCAAGGTCGCGGTCGACCACATCTCGTTCACGGTCGGCCGCGGCGAGATTTTCGGTCTGCTCGGACCGAACGGCGCCGGCAAGACCACGACCATCCTGATGCTGCTCGGGCTGACCGACATTTCGGACGGCAAAGTCAACGTGCTCGGCTTCGATCCGGCGCGCGAGCCGCTCTCGGTCAAACGCCGCGTCGGCTATCTGCCGGACGAGGTCGGCTTCTATGAACAGCTCACCGCTGCCGATAATCTGCGCTACACCGCGCGGCTGATCGGTTTTACCTCCATGGATCGCGAGAAGCGGATTGCCGAGGCGCTTGATCGGGTCGGACTCGCCGAATTCGCCGACAATCGCGTCGGGACCTTCTCGCGCGGCATGCGCCAGCGGCTCGGCCTTGCCGAGATCCTGATGAAGGGGGCGCAGATCGCGATCCTCGACGAGCCGACCTCGGGGCTCGACCCGCACGCCACGTCCGAACTGCTCGGCATCATCCGCCGCTTCAAGGCCGAGGGCGTCTCGGTGCTGCTGTCTTCGCACCTGCTCGAGCGGGTGCAGAGCGTCTGTGACCGCGTCGCCCTGTTCAGCGCCGGCCGCATCGCGCTGATCGGCTCGGTATCGGAGCTTGGCCGCGAGGTGCTCGGCGCGGGTTACGTGGTCGATATCGAAGCAGACGGCGCCGGACTTGCCGACCGGCTTGCGCTCATTCCGGGCGTCAGCCGGGTCGAGCAGACCGGCATCGGCAAGCTGCGCCTGCATGCCGAACGCGACGTGCGCCCGGAAGCGGCGGCGGAGGTCGTCGCCTTGCACGGGCGCCTCAAATATCTCGGCGTCCAGGAGCCGAGCCTCGAAGCGATCTATACCCATTACTTCGAGAACAGGCCCGACGAGACGCTGAAGGAAGGAGCCCGGAATGCGGCGTGAAGGCTCGGCCTTTAACGGGCTCGGAGTGGTGATGCTGAAAGAGCTGGCGGACCATCTCACCAGCATCCGCTTCGTCGTGCTCGAGCTGGTGGTGATGGCGCTGGCGGTCGTCACCGTCTATGTCGCGGCCCAGGACATCAAGAACACGGTGGCGGAAGACCCCTTCCTGTTCTTGAAATTCTTCACGACGTCGAGCGGCTCATTGCCGTCGTTTCTGTTCTGGCTGTCGCTGTTCGTGCCGGTGGTGTCGATCGGACTTGCCTTCGACTCCATCAACGGCGAGCACAACCGCCGTACGTTGTCGCGCATTCTGTCGCAGCCGATCTATCGCGACGCGCTGCTGTTCGGCAAATTCCTCGGCGCGCTGCTCACACTCGCCGTCGCACTGGTCGTGCTCTGGCTCTTGGTGATCGGACTGGGCCTGCTGTTCATCGGCATTCCGCCCGGTGGCGACGAAATCGCCCGCGCCTTCGTGTTCCTGCTGGTGACGATCGTCTATGCCGGCGTGTGGTTGGCGTTGGCTCTGCTGTTCTCGATCCTGTTCCGATCGGCGGCGACCGCGGCTTTGGCGACGCTCGGCCTATGGCTGTTCTTCTTCGTCATCTGGCCGGTGCTGGCCGGCGAGATCGCGCAGATCGTGGTGCCGCCGGACCCGCGCTATGCGGCGCTCGGGCTGCAGACGCCCGGCACGGCCATACTCGAACAGGTGCTGTCACGCCTGTCGCCGTCGACGCTGTTCGGCGAGGTCGTGGTGGCAATACTCGATCCGACCACCCGGGCGCTGGGGCCGATCTATCTGAGCCAGCTGCAGGGCGCGGTGCTCGGTGCGCCGCTGCCGCTCGGTGCCAGCGTGCTGATCGCTTGGCCGCAAATCGTCGGGCTCCTTGCCACGACGATTCTGCTGTTTGTCATCGGCTACGTCGTCTTCCAGCGCCAGGAAGTGCGGGCCTAGCCAGCGCCGCTTGACGGCTGCATCAGTAAAGCACAAGCGCGGGCGGCGTTGAGCTGCCCGCGCTTGCTTTGTCATGTCCGCCGCAACTAGGCGGGAATGACGGCGACGATCCGCATGTTGTGCGGATTGACGATGGTGCAGAAAGTTTCGGTTCCCTCAGATATTTGTTCGGAATACATTCACACGTCATGGTGCAGTGCGGCGATGCGCCGTTTCTGACCTTCTGTTCACCTTGAACTCAGGGGCAAAAGTTCGTGCCGGCTATTACTTCGAACGTCGATACCGCCTCGCCCGAGTTCCGCGCCAATCACAACGCGATGCGGGCGTTGATCGCGGAATTGGAGCGGCAGCGCGCAGTCGCCGCCGCCGGCGGACCGCCGCGGGCGCGCGAACGCCATCTCGCCCGCGGCAAGCTTCTGCCGCGCGATCGCGTGATGACGCTCATCGATCCGGGTGCGCCGTTTCTCGAACTGTCGCCGCTCGCCGCCAACGGCATGTATGACGACGCCATCTACGCCGCCGGCATCATCACCGGCATCGGCCGCGTCGCCGGGCGCGAATGCGTGATCGTCTGCAACGATTCGACGATCAAAGGCGGCACCTATTATCCCATGACGGTCAAGAAACATCTGCGCGCCCAGGAGATCGCGCGCGACAACCGGCTGCCCTGCATCTATCTGGTCGATTCCGGCGGCGCCAACCTGCCGCACCAGACCGAGGTGTTTCCCGACCGCGAGCATTTCGGCCGCATCTTCTACAATCAGGCGACGCTCTCGGCCGCCGGTGTGGCGCAGATCGCCGTGGTCATGGGCTCGTGCACCGCGGGCGGCGCTTATGTGCCGGCGATGTCGGACGAGACCATCATCGTGCGAAACCAGGGCACGATCTTTCTCGGCGGCCCGCCGCTGGTGCAGGCCGCGACCGGCGAAGTGGTGAGTGCCGAGGAGCTTGGCGGCGCCGACGTGCACGCCAAAAAATCCGGGGTCGCCGATTACTATGCCGAGAACGACCGTCATGCGCTGGCGCTGTGCCGCCGCATCGTCGCCAATCTCAACACGAGGCGGCCGAACGACGTGGTGCTGGCGAAGCCGGTCGAGCCGAAATACGACGCTGCCGAGCTCGACGGCATCGTACCGGTCGATCTGAAAAAACAATACGACGTCCATGAAGTGATCGCGCGGCTGGTCGATGCTTCCGAGTTCGACGAGTTCAAGGCGCTGTACGGCACGACGCTGGTCGCGGGGCTTGCCCGCATCCACGGCATTGCGGTCGGCATCCTGGGCAACAACGGCATCCTGTTCTCGGAAAGCGCGCTCAAAGCCGCGCATTTCATCGAGCTGTGCTGCCAGCGCCGCGTGCCGCTGTTGTTCTTGCAAAATATCGTCGGCTTCATGGTCGGCCGCGATTACGAGGCCGGCGGCATCGCCAAGGACGGCGCCAAGATGGTCACCGCGGTGGCCTGCGCCCAGGTGCCGAAGATCACGGTGATCGTCGGCGGCTCCTACGGCGCCGGCAATTACGGCATGTGCGGCCGCGCCTATGGTCCGCGCTTTCTGTTCACCTGGCCGAACGCGCGCATCTCGGTGATGGGCGGCGAGCAGGCGGCAAGCGTGCTCGCCACGGTGCGGCGCGACAATCTCGAGGCCGAAGGCAAATCTTGGTCGGAGGTGGAGGAAGAGGAATTCAAGCAGCCGATCCGCGACCAATACGAAGCCGAAGGCAACCCGTATTACGCCACGGCACGGTTATGGGACGACGGCATCATCACGCCCGCCGAAACACGCCGCGTGCTCGCGCTCTGCTTCGCCGCCGCGCTCAACGCGCCGATCCCGGAGACGAAGTTCGGGGTGTTTAGGATGTGAGACACGTTTGAGGCGTCCCGGGCTTGATCAGGCGCGCTCGCTTGCTTCAGGACGCTTTCTTCTTCTCCGGCAGCTTTGCTGCTTTGCGCAGGAGCGCATTGATGCGGCTCTGCCAACCGCGGCCGCTGCCGCGGAAGTGGGCAATCACGTCAGCGTCTAGGCGCAAGCTTACCGCGTGCTTGCGAACAGGCGACGGCGGCCGGCCACGGCGCACGAGCTTGCTACCGTGATAAACGTCTGCTCGGCGGAACCATTCCTCCGTCAGTTCCGGAATCTCTTCATAG
>JASHWN010000274.1 GCA_030044035.1 Xanthobacteraceae bacterium | reverse complement strand
TTCTTCGCCTGCGCCATGGCGACCCGCGCCATGCTGAGCAGGAAGCGTGGGTTGACGCCGTAGTCGCAGGCCTTGATGCATTCGCCTGAGAGCAAGCAGCCCTCGGCCCATTTGCGCGCCGCTTCGCTGCCCTCGCCGTGCCGCAGAATGTCGATGACGCCACCGATGACAACGGCGGGATTTTCGCGCGCCTGCCTTCCGAGCCCCGCCGGCTCGGCCGCCGGGCACACTTCGACGCATTTGCCGCACCGCGTGCAGGCGTCGAGCATCTCGTCGACGCGCCCTTGCAGGGCCGACTCGAAGGTATCGGTCATGGCCATATCGTAATACCCGCCGGCACCCGATTGAAGGCCCTGCGAGGGCGATGTAACAAGACCGTGTAAGACGAAATCCCGACCAAATGCCCGGCGGTCTTTCTCGAGATTGGCGCCGGGCATGTCTATGAATCATGTCTGTGAACGAGGATCGCCATGGGTGAATTCGCCATAGGTCAGCCGGTGCCGCGCTTCGAGGACCCCCGCCTCATCAAAGGCGGCGGCCGCTATGTCGCCGACATGGCGTTTCCTGGCATGGCGTTCGGTTACGTGCTGCGCTCGCCGCACGCGCATGCGCGCATCCGCTCGATCGATACGACCGAGGCCAAGGCGGCGCCAGGCGTCCTCGCAGTGTTGACCGGCGCCGACTACAAGAAGGCCGGCTTCGGCGACCTTCCGGTTCCGGGCGGGCTCAAGCGCCGCGACGGCCAACCCGGCTATCGGCCGCGCTATCCGGCGCTGGTCGAAGACCGCGTGCGCATGATCGGCGATTACGTCGCCTTTGTCATTGCCGAGACCTATTACCAGGCGATCGATGCCGCCGAGCTGATCGCGATCGACTACGAACCGCTGCCGGCCATCGTCTCGACCGGCGATGCGGTCAGGCCGGGCGTGCCGCTGGTGTGGGACGATTGCCCGAACAACATCGGCTTCATCCAGACCGAGGGCAACAAGGAGGCGACCGACGCCGCGTTCGCGCGCGCTGCGCATGTCGTCAAGCACGACTTCGTCGTCAATCGCGTCACCGCTGCGACCATGGAGCCGCGCGGCTCGATCGGCGTGTTCGAGCCGACCGAGGGCCGCTACACCATCTACACGACGCTACAGCGCACCAACGTGTTCCAGACCGAGCTTGCCAATTACGTTCTCAAAGTGCCGGACAGCAAGATTCGCGTGGTCGCCGGCGACATCGGCGGCAGCTTCGGCATGAAGTCGGCCGTGTACAACGAAGTAGCGCTGGTGCTGCTCGGCGCCAAAATCACCGGCCGGCCGGTCAAATGGGTGGCGACGCGCTCGGAATCGTTTTTGTGCGACGCCCAGGCCCGCGACAACGTCACCGAGGCCGAGCTGGCCCTCGACAAGGACGGCATTTTTCTCGGCTTCCGGGCGAAGATCATCGCCGCGATCGGCGCCTATCTGCAGGTCGGCATGCCGGCCTTCACCGGCAATCTCGGCACGCTCGCCGGCGTCTATCGCACGCCGGCGTCCTACATCGACGTCACTGCCGTGTTCACCCACACCCAGCCGGTGCGGCCTTACCGCGGCAACGGCCGGCCGGAAGCCGGTTACATCATCGAGCGCATGGTCGACCTCGCCGCCGATGAACTTGGCATCGACCCGGCGGAGCTGCGCCGCCGCAACACCATTCCGACGAGCGCGCTGCCGTTCAAGACCAGCGTGACCTTTACATACGATTGCGGCGAGTTCGAAAAGAACATGGACCTCGCGCTCGATGCCGCGGAGAAGAAAAGTTTCGAGGCGCGCCGCGCGCAATCGCGCAAGCACGGCAAGCTGCGCGGCCTAGGCTTCTCCAACACCATCGAGCGTTCGGCCGCCGCCGGCCTCGAAGGCGCCGAAATCCGCTTCGACCGCACCGGCACGGTGTCGATCTTTTCCGGCAGCATCAATCAGGGCCAGGGCCACGAAACCGCGTTCAAGCAGATCGTGTGCGACAAGCTCGGCCTCGACCCGGACGAAGTGACCTACATCCAGGGCGACACCGACCAGGTGTTTTTCGCCGAAGGCACCGGCGGCTCGCGTTCGGCAACCTTCTCCGGCTCGGCTTTCACCATGGCTGCGGAGAAGGTCGAGACCAAGGCCAAGGCGATCGCCGCCAAGATGTTCAAAGTCGACCTCGCCGACATCAAGTTCGCCGACGGCGTGTTCTCGAGCCAAAAGACCAATCAGACGCTGACCATCAAGGAGGTCGCCAAGGCGTCGCTTGAACCGAAGAATCTGCCGGACGGCATGGAGCCGGGCCTGATCGAAAAAGCGATCTATACCGGCAAGGTGGCGAGCTACCCGAACGGCTGCCACGTCTGCGAGCTGGAAATCGACGAGGAGACCGGCGAAGTCGAGATCTTGCGCTACAACGTGGTCGACGACGTCGGCACCGTGATCAACCCGCTGCTCTTACACGGCCAGGTCGATGGCGGCGTCGCCATGGGCGTCGGCCAAATCCTCATGGAGGACATCAAGTTCGACGAGCAGGGCCAGATGCTGACCGGCTCGTTCATGGACTACGCCATGCCGCGGGCGAGCGACCTCCCCGCCTACCACGTCGACTCAAATCCGGTGCCGACCAAGACCAACCCGCTCGGCGTCAAAGGCGCCGGCGAAGCCGGCTGCGTCGGCGCCATGCCGGCGGTCGCCAACGCGCTGGTCGACGCGCTTTCGGTGCTCGGCATCAAAAACGTCGCCATGCCGGCCACGCCGGAAGTCTTGTGGCGCGCCATCCACGACGCGCGGGCTAAGCGGGCGTAGCGGCAATATTTGCTCTTTCTTTCCCTACGGTGAGGCACCATATTGCGAGCAGCCATGCGAGTGAGAGACTGGCACGATGCAGCTGACCATCGATATTCCCGATGACGTGGCCAAGCGGCTTGAGGCTGCCGGCGGGGATTTGTCGCGGCGGGCGATCGAGGCATTCGCTCTTGAAGAGTACAAGCGTGGGCAACTCACCAAGCCCCAACTGCGCCGACTGCTGGGCTTTGCCACGCGCGACGCTCTGGATGGCTTTCTCAAGGCCCGCGGCATTTTTGATTCGTACAGCCTCGACGACCTTGCGCGCGAACGACATGATCTCGAACGGCTTGGGTTTTGAGCCCGATGCGGCTTGTGGTCGCCGATACCGGACCGCTGAACTATCTCATATTGATCGGAGCCGTAGACCTCCTGCCCAAGCTATTCGAGCACATTTTGATCCCGGCCGCAGTCCACGCAGAGCTGAGTCACGCCGAGGCGCCTGAGTTAGTACGGACCTTTGTGAGGGAAAATCCAAGTTGGCTTGAGGTGCGCCCTGATCCTCCGCTCGCCATCGAGGATGCCGATGATTCGGGCTTAGACGAGGGAGAACGCGCTGCAATCGCACTTGCCACATCGATTGGTGCCGATCTGATCTTGATGGATGACCGCGTAGGCGTCGCGGCAGCCTATCGGCACGGATTGGCCGTGACCGGGACACTCGGCGTGCTTGACCTTGCAGCGCGGCGCGGACTCCTTGATCTCGGTAACGCGCTTACAAGACTCAAAGCAACCAACTTTCGATATCGGCCTGAGATTTTGGACGCACTTCTGGCGCAGCACCGTCAAACGAGATAGACTGACCACTCATTGCGAATAAGTCTAAACAGCAACCACCGCCACGCACTGAATCTCGATCATCATTTCCGGCAAGGCGAAGCCGGCGACGGTGATGGCGGCGCTGGCGGGAAAATCCTTGCCGAAAATTCCGGTGCGCAGCTCGGTCATGCGCGTGGTGTAGCGCGCGTCGATCAGAAACACCGTCATGGTGACGATGTCGGAAAGCTTGGCGCCGGCTTCGGCCAGGGTTTTCTCGATGTTGCGAAACGTTTGGCGGCATTGCGCGTCGAAGTCGCCGGCTAGCGATTTGCCGGAATCGTCCACCGCGCCGGTGTGGCCGGCGACCCAAATCGTCTTGGCCGCGGCTTCGGTGATCACCGCCGGCGAATAGGCGCGACTCTCGGCCCGCGCGCCGCGCACGAATGACTTTTTCATGGTCCCTCTCCCATCGCCGCCTTACGCACCACTCGCCTGGCAGATTAAAGACGTGGATGGCCGGGACAAGCCCGGCCATGACGGCTTACATTGAGCGCCATGGCAACTCTCGACGAGACAAGCGCAAGCCCTGCGCCACTTGCCGGCATCCGCGTGCTGGAATTCGCCCACGCCATCATGGGGCCGAGCGCCGGGCTCGTTCTCGCCGATCTCGGCGCCGACGTAATCAAGGTCGAGCCGGTCGGCGGCGACACGACGCGCCGGCTGCCAGGCTTCGCCGCCGGCTTCTTCGGCACCTTCAACCGCAACAAGCGCAGCCTCGCCATCGATCTCAAGGCAGATGAAGGCCGCGCGCTCCTGCATCGCCTGGCGGCCACCGCAGACGCGGTGATCGAGAATTACGCGCCCGGCACCATGGACCGGCTCGGCTGCGGCTACGACGATTTCGCCAACACCAATCCGCGGCTCGTTTATTGCGCGCTCAAGGGCTTTCTCTCCGGGCCGTACGAGCATCGCCCGGCGCTCGACGAGGTGGTGCAATTCATGGCCGGGCTCGCCTACATGACCGGACCGCCCGGCCAGCCCTTACGCGCCGGTACGTCCGTAGTTGACATTATGGGCGGCGCCTTTGCGGTGATCGCCATCCAGGCGGCGCTGCGCGAGCGCGAGCGCACCGGCCGCGGCCAGTTGCTCAAATCGGCGCTGTTCGAATCGACCGCGTTCCTGATGGCGCAGCACATGGCCGGCCAGGCGATCACCGGGCGCGCGCCGCCGCCGATGCCGGCGCGCGAGGGCGCCTGGGCGATTTACGAGCCGTTCGCCAC
>JASHWN010000273.1 GCA_030044035.1 Xanthobacteraceae bacterium | reverse complement strand
ACGAGGATGCGCGCGTGCGCGTGATCGTGCTGCGCGCCAACGGCGAGCATTTTTCCTCGGGCGGCAACATCGCTGGCTTCTTGGCCGCCTCGCCCGAGCATGTCTCCAAGCTCGCCTGGAATATCGCGGCGCCGGCGCGCTGTGCCAAGCCGGTCGTCGCCGCCGCTCGCGGCTATTGCTTCGGCGTCGGCTTTGAGATTTCGCTGGCTTGCGATTTCCGTCTCGTCTCGGAAACCTGCCTCTACGCGTTGCCGGAGCAGCGGCTCGGCCAGATTCCGGGCTCAGGCGGCTCGGCGCGGCTGCAGAAGATCATCGGCATCACCCGCACCAAGGATATCGTGATGCGCTCGAAACGCATTGCGGCGAAGCAGGCCTACGAATGGGGCATCGCCACCGAATGCGTAGCCGACGACAAGCTCGAAGCGGCGACCGATGCGCTGGTCGACGAATTGCGCGCCTTCTCGCCGCTGGCGCAGCGCACCGCCAAGGCGTTGCTCAACGCCACCGAGGACACCGGCCTGCAGGCGGCGATCGAGCTGGAAGGTCACTGCTACAGCCGGCTGCGCCAATCCGACGATTTTCGCGAAGGCGTCGAGGCGTTCCACCAAAAGCGCAAGCCGGTATTTCGCGGCAGCTGACCTGCACGGCAAGGCAGAGCCCGGTTCTGAAGGAATGAGAACCGGGCTCATCGCGATAGGTCATTCTGGACGTTACCGGCCCGGAGAAGCACCCCCACCGCCGCGCCCCGGGAACCCAGTCGGCCCGTTTGGATTACGGCCGGGCCCCTCTCTTCGTACACAGTGTCCGTCGACGTTCTCCATACCGCGCGGACACTTGACCTCCGGGCGCACGCACTCGCGTCCTTTGCGCACTGTTCCCTCCGGACAGACGCAGGCCGTGCCGGCAGCGTTCGGGATCAATGGCCGGCGGCACTCGATCGGGTGCACGTTGCGCGGCACGCATTCGTTGCCCCGCTGCACGGTGCCAGGCGGACAGACGCACTCACCCGTCGCCGGATTCACGACCTTCGGCGGCGGGCAAGTCACCACCACGCATTCGTTGCCCCGCTGCACGGTGCCGGGCGGACATCCACATACGCAGTCAGCGCCGCACGTCCCACTGAGCTGCGCAACCACAGCCAAACCAGTGGGTGTGCCCGCAACGTTCCCAACTACCACCGTTAGCGCGTTGGGCCCTGGAACGAAAAACGTAGGGCCGATGTGAGCAAAAGGGGTGGGATTTGCAAGTGGAGGATGGCTGAAGCAATTAGGACCTGCACAGGTGGCGAGAAGGTGGCCGTTTAGGTAGACCTTGCCGCTGTTGTCGGCCGCAAACTTCCCTGAAAGGACCAGAGATTTGTACGACTCTGGGCGACAGGGCAAGTTGAACGGGCGCGTGTACGTGTAGCTAGTGCCAGTATTTGTTTGGTCAGGTTCGATCCAGTATTGAACAGGCAGGGCATTCCAGGCCACGTTAGTACCGGCCGTCGCAGGACCGCCGGGGGCGACGGTCCAATTAGTCGGTGTACTCAAGTCGAGCATCACAGGCTGTCCTGGATACGTACATGGCGGTAGCGTAGCAGGGCTCGGAGCGAAGCAGGCCGGTCCTTGACCGCCGCCGCCTCCACCACCGCCGCCTCCGCCTGCCGCGGAGGGAGCGACCGCTGGTCCGCCGGAAACCACGACCGGTGCGCCGCACGCCACCCGATTGATGCGCACCACGCCCAGATGGCCGTGCGCGCGCGGATCGTCGAACTTGTCGTCATAGGCGACGAAATAGCTCGCCCACGGCGGCGTGTTGGCGTCGCGCACCGCGTGCGAATCGCTGCCTTGAATGCCATGGACGACGAGCGGGCCGCCGGGGGCGAGCCGATCGCGCAGCGCAGGATCGTTGCGAAGATTTTCACCCGTGATCCAGATCGCGGAGTCGCAGGACTTGGTGTCGATGTGGCCGTCGTGATCGTAGCCGTAGCCGAGATCGACACCGCCATTGCTCTTGCGGTAGTCGTCGGGAAAGCCGACGGCATATTCGCCCGGCATCGCGACCCAGCCGCTCGGCGCATTCGGATCGTTGGGTGCGGCCGGCGAATAGCGCAACACGCGCGGCTGGCCGAGTTTGGTGAAGGCGGAATAATCGTAGCTCGCGGCGATCGGCGCCCGCTGCGCCAGGATCATCGCGCCGTCCTGCGAAAAAGCGATATCGGAAACCGGATACGGACCGGGCTGCGCCGGAACGTCGACTTCCAGGCGCGCATCGGCCGCGAGGCTGCCGTCCTGCTGGATGCCGGCCGACCAGATCTGCGGGCCGTCCGCCGCGGCGCCGTTCCTTGCGGAATAAAACAGTCGTCCGTTGTGGACGGCGAGAGCCCACACCCGGCGCTCCGGCGGGGCGAATCCCCAGGTGTCGGGGTTTTCGGAGTCGAACTTGCTGCTCGCGATGTTGGGCCGATTGCCGGGATCAAACGGCACCGGGGACAGATGGGCGGCGCCGCGGCCGGTCACGCCGTGATCGTAGGGCGGGCCGCCTTCGCTGCCGTCGGCGACGGCGAAGCGATGAATCATCCCGGTATAGAGGTCCGACACGAACAATTGCTTGTGCGCGGCATCGTAGGCGAGGTTGCCGAGCGCCGGGCCCGGATTTGGCACGCCGTTGAGGATGACCTTGGCGAACAGCGTCACCACGCCGGTGGTGCCGTCGACCTTGTAGATGCTGCCGGGATCGCCCTGCAGGTCGAGCCCGAATTGTCCTTTCATCCATCCGGTGGCCGGGCCGCCGACTTTCCTCCGTTCGGGTTGTCCGCCGGCCCCAGGGCCAACGATTTGCAGGCCGAAAGCGGACGTGGCGGCAAAATAGATGTTGGGAGCGGCTTGGTCGTCGAGCGCTGCGCCGAACACCTGCCCCACGTCTTTCGCCAACACGTCGAACGGCTTGGGAGCGGCAAACACGCGGCCGTCCCAAACAAATCCCGGTTGTCCGAGGCCGATAATGCGGGCGGAGGGGCCGTCCGGATCGATGAAGGTAAGGTCGATTGCGGACCTGTTCGGCGGACGCGGCTTGGTCGCGTCCGGCGCTATGGTTCCGGAAAATCCAGTAACCACGGCGTCACCCAGAGCCAGGCTTGGCGGATGAGCGGCCTGCTGTGCCCTGACGCTGTGGAGATGAAAACAGAATAGCAACAGCAGCGACAAAAGCCGCGCGATCACCTTGCGCATAATTCCCCCCGCCCGCTTTATGCGAAGCCCAATTCACTTCCAGCGAATTTTTTCGCGAGTATTTTTGGCGGCGATCCGGGACAACGCACCCGTGCCGCACCGAAAAAATGTATACTACTTTACCGGGCCAATATATCTGGAAACAATCCCCAGGGAAAGCCCTAAAAAGCCGAAGGTTCGCCGGGGGCCAGTTTTTGCAAATTGCAGACAGTCAGCGATAGCGGAGCTAACAGCGCACGCAATGCCGGATTCCTACCTTTGAATGACACGCCGGTTTGCGCGGTACGGGACGATGGAGCGACGTGCGGCAGCGCCAGTGAACGTGCCACCCCCCTCAGACTCCCGCGGACACTTTTGGATTGCCTACAGCGCGTCGCTGTCGGTCTCGCCGGTGCGGATGCGCACGGCCTGCTCGATCGGCGTGACGAAGATTTTGCCGTCGCCGATCTGGCCGGTTTTGGCGGCGGCACCGATCGCCTCGACCACGCGGTCGGCATCCTCTTCGCTCACGGCAACCTCGACGCGGATTTTCGGCAGAAAATTCACGGCATATTCGGCGCCGCGATAGATTTCGGTATGGCCCTTTTGCCGGCCGTAGCCCTTGACCTCGGTCACCGTCATGCCGTGCACGCCGACGGCCAACAGCGCGTCGCGCACGTCATCGAGCTTGAACGGCTTGATGATGGCGGTGACGAGCTTCATGACGGGCGCACTCCCGAGGGATCGGAAGCGCCCACCATATCGGCATTGCTGCCGAGATTTAAGCCATTTGTTGCCGCTGGTCGGGCTTAATCGCGCCGCGACATGCGGCCGCGCGCGGCCATCGCAGTCAGCCCGCGCGTGCCCGCGAAGCCCACCATCACCAGGCCGAGGAACGCTGCCAGCGCGAGCGAAGCGTCCCTGCCGTTGCCTACCACGCCGAGCACCTGCGCCCGCGTTGCGCCGATCGAAACGGCGGTCGCGGCGATGACCAGCGAAACGGCCAATGCGAGGGTGGCAATCAGTTCGACGCCGCGGCGCCGGATGAACGTGTTGTTGGTCGCGGGAGACGCAAAACCGACCTTCCCGTTGAGCCCTGTCATGGTCGGTACCTTCAGGCGAATCAGTTTGATCGACACCGCCATGATTCGCTGCGGATGCCGGCGCGTGTTCGGCTGAACTTGGGCGAAGCCATTGACGAATAAGGGCGATTTTGTGTTTTGGGTTAATGAAGCCTTAACGCCGCAGCCGGCGCGCGCAATAAACCGCCGCTGTGGCTTTCAGGTGTCAGGGATCAGGTGTCAGGGATCAGGTGTCAGGGATCAGGTGTCAGGGATCAGGTGTCAGGGATCAGGTGTCAGGGATCAGGTCAGGGGTCAGGTGTCAGGGATCAGGTGTCAGGGATCAGGTGTCAGGGATCAGGTCAGGGGTCAGGTGTCAGGGATCAGGTGTCAGGGATCAGGAATCGCACGAGCACGAGTGAGCCTGCTTCTTAAAA
>JASHWN010000272.1 GCA_030044035.1 Xanthobacteraceae bacterium | reverse complement strand
GTCCTCGCAGCGCACGCCTTCCGGCGGCTGTTCGCCGAGATAGATGCCGCCCGACATGGCGAATTGCATGCGGTTCGACGGCGGCCCGGCCATGCCCCAGCGGTCGCCGCGCGTCGGCACCATCTTCTCCCAATACTTGGCGTCCTGGGGAACGTGAGTGGCTTCGTCGATCTGATCGAGCTCGGTGGTGTATTCGGCGACGAAACCGTCCGGCTCGATGAAATAGGTGAATACGTTGTTGCCCGGACCATGGCGGCCGACCCCCCACTCGACGTCAAAGCCGTTCCGCTTGACCCGGCCGCTGCCGCGCATCAATCCGTCGATATTGGGGACTTCATAGGCGACGTGGTTGAGCGAGGGCCCGTTGGCGCGAACGAGCGCGATGCTGTGGTGGTCGCGCGAGCAGCGCAGAAAGTCCATCATGTGCGTGCTGTCGGAGTGCCGAAAGCCGAGCAAGTCGATGAAGAACGCCATCTGCTCGCCGGCGCTGCCGCTGTTGAGCACGACATGGCTGATCTTGGTCGGGCGCGAGCGGTCAAGAGCCGTGTCGACGTGCTGCACAGTATCCGACGAGATGCTCATCGGGATGCCTTCCGGCGTCTCGAAGCGGAAGCCGTAGCCGCCGCCCTCGGCAGCCGACAGCGGGCCCGGGTCGCCCAGCACCTTGACGCCATAGGATTTCGCCTTGGCGCACAGCTGGTCGACGGCGGCGCGGTTGGGGGCGGCGAAATTCACTCTCAGGAGCGCCGGCTTCGGCCGCTCGCGAACGGTGAGCACGTGATGCTCGCCGCCAGTGGCCCGCAGATGGATGCCGTCACCGTCGGCGGCAACTTCTTCGAGCGCCCATGCCTTGGTGTAAAAGTCCGCCGATTGCTGCAGATTGCGCACGCCGAGCTCGATGCTGCGCACGCCGGTCACCTTGGCGTTCATCATTTGCGGTCCTCCGTATGGCTTTGCGCCGCAGGATAGGGGCGCGGCGGTCGTCGATCAACGATTATGTCATAATGGGGGAGCGCATGAGGGAGGCCCGCGATGCACTATCCCCGTCGAAGCTTTTTGTATCTGGCCGGCGCCGCGGCCTTATCGGTCCTGCCGAAATCGGCAATGGCGCAGCCTTATCCGTCGCGGACCGTGCAAATCATCGTCGATCTGTCGCCCGGCCTCGCGCCCGATGTCGCCGCCCGGCTGATCGCCCCGCCGCTGTCGCAACGGCTCGGCCAGGCCGTCGTGGTCGAGAACCGGCCCGGCGCCGGCGGCAATATCGGCGCCGAGTTCGTGGTGCGGGCGCCGCCCGACGGCTACACGCTCTTGGCGGCGATTTCGGGAAACGCGGTCAACGCCGCGCTCTATCCGAACCTTTCGTTCAACTTCGTCCGCGACATCGCGCCGGTCGCCTTCATCGGCTACACGCCGTTTGTCATGGCGGTGACGCCCTCGTTTCCGGCAAACACGGCCGCGGAATTCATCGCCTATGCCAAAGCCAATCCCGGCAAGATCAACATGGCCTCGGCCGGCATCGGCACTGCGCCGCACCTCGCCGGCGAATTGTTCAAAATGCTGGCCGGCGTCGAGCTTACCCACGTGCCGTACCGGACCAATTACATGCCCGACCTTTTGGCGGGCCAGGTACAGATGGCATTCGTGGCGCTCGCGCCGGCGATCGGATATTTGCGCGCCGGCAAGCTGCGCGGCCTTGGCGTGACCAGCGCCAAGCGCATGGACGTGCTGCCGGACATTCCTCCGCTCGGCGACTTCGTGCCCGGCTACGAGGGCAGCGGCTGGCTCGGCGTCGGCGCGCCGCGCAACACCCCTGCCGTGATCGTCGACACGCTCAACACAGACATCAACGCCGTCATCGCCGAGCCTGCCATGCACGAGCGCCTGGTCGGCCTCGGCATCGAACCGGAACCGATGACGCCTGCCCGGTTCGGCAAGCTGATTGCCGAGGCGACCGAGAAATGGGCCAAGGTCATCAAATTCGCTAAGATCAGCATTGAGTGAAACGGCGCCGCCGGGACGCGGCGCGCGTTCCGCACATCAGGTGAAGGCATGACAATGCAGCCGCAGCAGTTCGAACGAGGCAATGGCAAACCGCACCAGGAGCTGATCAGCGGGCCCTACTTGCGCAACGCCTGGTACGTGGCGGCGTGGTCGGACGACATTGCCGACGGCCAGATCGTCGCCCGCACCATCATGGACGAGCCGATCGCGCTCTATCGCCGCGCCGACGGTTCAGTGGCGGCGATCGAAGACCGCTGCGCGCACCGCTTCGCGCCGCTCTCCATGGGCAAGGTGGTCGGCGGCGACCGTATCCAGTGCCCCTATCACGGCCTCGAATTCGACGGCAGCGGCGCTTGCGTGCGCAATCCGCACGGCACCAAGAACATCCCGTCGCGGGCGCGGGTGAAGAGCTATCCGGTAATCGAGAAGCACAAGGCGGTGTGGCTCTGGATGGGCGCGGCGCCGGCTGACGAGGCCAAGGCGCCGGACTTCGCCGTGCTCGACAACGTGCCGGAGATCTACACCACCAAGCGCGACAGCATCACCATCCGCGCCAATTATCAGCTGATCATCGACAACCTGCTCGATCTCAGCCACACCTCGTATCTGCACGAAGGCATTCTGGGCAACTCGGA
>JASHWN010000271.1 GCA_030044035.1 Xanthobacteraceae bacterium | reverse complement strand
TGCAGGAAGGCATGTGCAGCCGCAAGCGCCACGAGCTCGCCGCCGCCAAGGGCATTTGGGAGAAAACCTACGGCCGGCCGCTATCGGAGATGCCGCCGCGCGGCTGCACCGAGAATCTCGGCACGGCGCTGGCGCCCTACGGCATCGCCATCGAAGACGTGCCGAGCCCGTTCAACATCTTTCAGCACATGATCATTCACCCCGACACCGGCGAGCTCGCGCATTCGCACCTGCGGCCGAAGCCACCGGGCGCGCACGTGACCTTGCACGCCGAGATGAATCTGCTCGCCGCGATCAGCACCTGCCCTGACATGGCGGCCGGCGGCAATACCGGCGCGACGCTCGCGCTTTTCGAGGCGGAATTGGACCCTTCACGGCATTGAAATGAGCATCAAATGATGCTATTTCCGTGCATGATAAGAGGGAGGCCTGAATGCGAACTACGCTGGCTCTGGACGACAAGCTGCTGGCCCAGGCGCAAGCATATACCGGCGTACGGGAGAAATCCGCCCTTGTTCGCGAGGCTTTAAAGGCTTTGATCGAGCGGGAGGCGGCGCGGCGATTGGCCAGGCTTGGTGGTACCGAACCTGACTTGCGCGCACCACGTCGACGAAGGCCCGCGCCGAAGTGATACTCGTCGATACTTCGATTTGGGTTGAACACCTCCGCGTCGGGAACAAGACTCTCGCGCGGCTGCTGGATGATCGACAGGCCTTAATCCATCCTTTTATCGTTGGTGAGATCGCACTCGGTTATATACGTCAAAGGGAATTGGTCTTGAGTACGCTGCTTGAGATCGGGCAAGCATCTCTAGCGTCACATGAAGAAGTGCTTCACTTTATTACTGAAAAGAAGCTTTTCGGAACCGGCATCGGTTACGTTGACGCGCATTTGCTTGCTTCCGCGCGGTTAACCCCGGGCACAACACTGTGGACGCATGACAAAAAGTTATTTGATGCTGCGGATCAAATGGCACTGGCGACTACCTTCCGATCGTAGAATCCTTTGAAACCCTTTATGCAGATAACGTGTTGGCCGGTCGGCGAAAAGAAATTGCATGGCGCAGCAGATTGAATTTGGCCTGGATACGTTCGGCGACGTTACAGTCCGGCCGGACGGCAAGCTGTCCTCGCATGCGCAGGTGATCCGCGACGTGATCGAGGAGGCGGCGCTCGCCGATGTGATCGGTATCGAGGCATTCGGCGTCGGTGAGCATCACCGGCCGGATTTCGCCATTTCCGCACCCGAAGTGGTGCTCGGCGCGATCGCAGGGCGCACCAAACGCATCATGCTCGGCTCGGCCGTTACCGTATTGTCGTCCGACGATCCGGTTCGCGTGTTCGAACGCTTTTCTAGTCTGAACGCCGCGTCCAACGGGCGCGCCGAAATCACGCTCGGCCGCGGCTCGTTCACCGAGTCGTTTCCGCTGTTCGGCTACGATCTTTCGCAATACGAAGAGCTGTTCGAGGAAAAGCTCGATCTGTTTGCGGCCTTGATCCGGCAGGAAGCGGTAACGTGGCAAGGCAAGACCCGCCCTGCCCTCTCAAACCAACGGGTCTTTCCAACGCTCGAGGGCGGGCCGCTGAAGACCTGGATCGGCGTCGGCGGCAGTCCGCAATCGGTGATCCGCGCCGCGGCCTACGATTTTCCGTTGATGCTCGCCATCATCGGCGGCGATCCGAAGCGCTTTGTGCCCTATGTCGAGCTGTACCATCGCGCCTTTGCGCAACTCGGCCGGCCGGCGCAAGCGATCGGCCTGCACGCGCACGGCTATGTGGCGGACGGCGACGAAGCGGCGCGTGAAGAGTTATGGCCGCACTACAAGGCCTCGCGCGACCGCATCGGCGCCGAGCGCGGCTGGCCGCCGGTGACGCGCGCCTCGTTCGATTACGAAGCCGGCGGCGGCGCGCTCCATATCGGCGCGCCGAAAACCGTGGCACGCAAGATCGCCGCCACCGCCAAGGCGCTCGGTATCGTCCGCTTCGACATGAAATACAGCCAGGGCACGCTGCCGCACGACAAGCTCATGCGCAGCATCGAGCTTTACGGCACCAAGGTCATTCCGATGGTGCGGGAGATGTTGGCCTAAATCGGAAATCAATTCGTCATTCCGGGGCCGAGCCAACGGGTCCGGCCCGAAGTGGCCGGCCCGATGACAAGCTCCGCGAGCAGCCCGGAATCCATTAGCCCAGCGCAGGGGGTTTTGGATTCCGGACTCGCCGCTTCGCGGCGATCCGGAATGACGTTTGAAGCGATCCTTAGATTCCGTATCACTCATCCAACAGCGCGTTCGGTAGCTTAAAGTGCTGATGCTCGGCCGGATGCGGATCGAACGGCTTGCGGGCGCCGGAGCCGACGCACTTGGCTTCGGCGGTGTAATGCACCGACAGCCGCGCGCCTTCGTAGAGTTCGCGCGCATGGCCGTAGACGTGGCGGCGGCCCGCGCGGTTGACGTGCAGGCGAACCATCTGCCGGCAGATCGGACATTGTGCCGTGATCGGGTGAAGCCGACCACCGCCAAAAAACTTGCCGGCTATGAGCTTGCCGAATTCGACAAGCCAAACGGAAAAGTTCCGCATCGCCGCGTCCCTTCGCGCGCTCGACTCGAAACGCAGCACACGTCTGTGTCTAAAACTTGATGCCGACGACGGCAACCGCAAATTTTGCGTTGTTCACGTTCCAACGAGCCCGAATTGCGGGCTCGACGGTTCGGCGTGGGTGCGCTTGGCGATGCGGCCGGCAAGGCGCGACAGCCGGCCGGCTTCCACGGCGGAGCGCATGCTTTTCGCCATCAGCACGGGGTCGCGTGCTTTCGATATCGCGGTGTTGATCAGGACCGCGGCGGAGCCAAGTTCCATGGCGAGCGCGGCGTCGGAGGCGGTGCCGATGCCGGCATCGAGCACCACCGGAACCGGCGAACGGGCGCAGACGAGCTCGATGAGATGCGGGTTGCAGATGCCGAGCCCGGACCCTATCGGTGCGCCGAGCGGCATCACGGCGGCGGCGCCGGCGTCAGCGAGTTTGCGGCAGGTCACCGGGTCCTCGGTGCAGTAGGGCAGCACGACAAAGCCGTCCGCCACCAGCATTTGCGTGGCGCGCACCAGTTCCTCGACATCGGGATAGAGGAGCTCGCGGTCGCCGATGACTTCGAGCTTGACCCAGTTGGTTTCGAGCGCCTCGCGGGCGAGCTGAGCGGTGAGCACGGCGTCCTTGGCGGTCTGGCAGCCCGCCGTGTTGGGCAGAAGCTTTTTGACCCGGCCGGCGAGGAGATCGACCAAGCTCTCGTCATCGCCGGCAAGACTGATGCGGCGGATCGAGGCGGTGACCATTTCGGTCCCGCTTGCCGCGATCGCATCGAGCATGATTTTGCGGTTCGGATAGCCGGCGCTGCCGAGGAACAGCCGGGAGCCGAATTGATGGCCGGCGATGAT
>JASHWN010000270.1 GCA_030044035.1 Xanthobacteraceae bacterium | reverse complement strand
GATCTGGTGCGCCTCGCGCCCGGGCCGGCGCAAATCATCGACCAAATTCCCTCCGGCCGCCTTTACAAGGACGGCGCGCTCCTCATCAATGCCGAAACGCGCACGGTCGCGTCGCGTCGCCGCTTGAGTTTTTCCGGTGCGGTCAGCGTGGCGCTCGCTCTGACCGACAGAGGCACGCTCGCCGCCGATCCCGAGATTGAATTGTTCGGCATCCCCGAGACCGACGCCTCAGGCGCCTCCATCACCGACATCGCGCGTGACGCCGTCGAGGAGGCCTTCGAATCCATGCCGCGGCCGCGGCGGCGCGATCCCGAAGCCGTCGCCGAAGCCGTGCGCCGCGCCGTCCGCTCCGCCATCGCGCAGCGTTGGAACAAGAGGCCGATCTGTCACGTGCACGTGCTCGAGGTGTAATTTCTCGTCCTGAAGTGAGAACAACGGCCATGATCGGCAAGCTCAACCATGTCGCCATTGCGGTGCCGAACCTTGCCAGGGCGGCGGCCGTGTACCGCGACACGCTCGGCGCCGAGATTTCGGCCGCGGTGCCGCAGCCCGAGCATGGCGTCACCACCGTCTTTGTCACGCTGCCGAACACCAAGATCGAGCTGATCGCCCCGCTCGGCGACAATTCGCCGATCGCGAAATTCCTGGAGCGCAATCGGGACGGCGGCATGCACCATGTCTGCTACGAAGTGACCGATATCCGCGCCGCCCGCGATGCGCTAAAGGCGGCGGGCGCGCGCATCCTCGGCGACGGCGAGCCGAAGATCGGCGCCCATGGCAAGCCGGTCCTGTTCCTGCATCCGAAGGATTTTGCCGGAACCCTGGTCGAGCTCGAGCAAGCCTGAACGCGAAAAGCACGCCTGAACGCGAAAAGAATGTCGAAGACCACGGCGGTCGCCGTCTTTTTTCTGATCTGGTGGGTGGTGCTGTTCGCGGTGCTGCCGTGGGGCGTGCGCAGCCAGCACGAGGGCGGCGACATCGCGCCGGGCACCGATCCGGGCGCGCCGGTGCTGCCGCATCTCGGGCGCAAACTCGTCGTGACAACGCTGGTCGCTGGCGTCGTCTTTGCCGCCTTCTACGTCGTCTATGTCCATCAGTTGGTGACGCTGAACGGCCTTTTGGCGCCATTCGGCATGCACGATTGAGCCGGCTAGACCACTGTAGGTCAATGGCTTAGGTCGATATTCTAAAGTCCCTTGCGAGGGCTGGCCTGCCATCCCGCAAAAGAAAAAGGCAGGGGCGAAAACCCTGCCTCAGAATTGCTTATCTAGGCCCCTGTCTACGCCTCGCTTGGTGGAATTTCCTGTTTTGGCGCGGGGCGGCGTTGGTTCGCGCTCTGAGGGCCATCCTCCCACGACCTGGACCGCATCGCGGCGCCGCGCCCAGGCACGCGGTTTACCGCGATAGGTTGGCGTATTGGTAATCGATCTTTTTCGCGCTGTCATCAGCCCGCAAGGGCGCCGCGACGAAAAAAGACGAAGAGGAACACGGCCGTTGTGTTCCGTCGTTGAATCGGCTTTGTGGCGCCATGCGCCTGTCCCGCTACTTTCTGCCGATCCTGCGCGACACCCCCAAGGAAGCCGAAATCGCTTCGCATCGGCTGATGCTCCGCGCCGGCATGATCCGCCAGGAAGCCGCCGGCATCTACGCGTTCCTGCCGCTCGGGTTCCGGGTGCTGCAGAAGATTTGCGCGATCGTGCGCGAGGAGCAGGACCGCTCCGGCGCCATCGAGCTGCTCATGCCGACCATCCAGCCGGCCGACCTCTGGCGCGAAAGCGGCCGCTACGAGGCCTACGGCAAGGAGATGCTCCGCATCGAGGATCGGCATGATCGCGATATGCTGTACGGCCCGACCAACGAGGAGATGATCACCGCGATCTTCCGCAGCTATGTGCGGTCCTACAAGGATTTGCCGCTGAACCTCTACCACATCCAGTGGAAGTTCCGCGACGAAGTGCGGCCGCGCTTCGGGCTGATGCGCGGGCGCGAGTTCCTGATGAAGGACGCCTATTCGTTCGACCTCGACTTCGCCGGCGCCAGGCATGCTTATAACCGCATGTTCGTCGCCTATCTGCGGACATTCGCCCGCCTGGGGCTGCGCTCGATCCCGATGGTGGCGGAAAGCGGTCCGATCGGCGGCAATCTATCGCACGAATTCATCATCCTGGCCGACACCGGCGAGAGCGAAGTGTTCTGCCACCGCGATTACCTGGATTTCCAAGTGCCCGGTCCCGATGTCGATTTCGACAACGTCGCGGACCTGCAGGCGATCGTCGATCGCTGGACCTCGCTGTACGCGGCGACGTCAGAAAAGCACGACGCCGCCGCGTTCGCCGCATTGCCAGCCGACAAGCAAGTCTCGGCGCGCGGCATCGAGGTCGGCCATATCTTCTATTTCGGCACCAAATATTCGGCGCCCATGAAGGCCTTGGTCGCCGGACCGGACGGCGTCGAGCGGCCGGTCCATATGGGCTCCTACGGCATCGGTCCAAGCCGGCTCGTCGGCGCCATTATCGAAGCGTCTCACGACGATGCCGGCATCAAATGGCCGGAGCCGGTGGCGCCGTTCCGGGTCATGATCCTCAACCTCAAGCAGGGCGCGGCCGACACCGATGCGGCGTGCGAGCAACTTTACGCGGCGCTCGCCGCCAAAGGCATCGACACGCTCTATCACGATGTCGACGAGCGGCCCGGCGCCAAGTTCGCCACTGCCGATCTGATCGGCATTCCCTGGCAGATCCTGGTCGGCCCGCGCAGCCTCGCCGAGGGCAAGGTCGAGGTTAAACGCCGCGCCGACGGAACGCGGGAACTGATGAGCCCCGCCACTGCGCTGGCGCGGCTTGCGGCATGAAGTTGTGCGCTGGCGTGCGGCAATTCGACGATTCACGGCTTGAAACCGCCAGAATCGTGTGAAACTCCGGCTGATCGCGGGGAGATCCTGACTTACATGCCCGAGCCGTCCGGCACCGCTCCGTTCGCTCCGTTCGAGTGGATGTTGTCGCTGCGCTACCTGCGCGCGCGGCGCAAGGAAGGCTTTATCTCGGTCATCGCCGGCTTTTCCTTCCTCGGCATCATGCTCGGCGTCGCCACCTTGATCATCGTCATGGCGGTGATGAACGGCTTCCGCCAGGAGCTGCTCGACAAGATTCTCGGGCTGAACGGCCACCTTTTGATTCAGCCGATCGAGTCGCCGCTGACTGACTGGAGGGACGTTGCCGACCGCGTCAGCAAGGTCGACGGCGTGCGGCTGGCTGCGCCCATCGTCGAGGGCCAGGCGCTGGCTTCATCGCCGTTCACCGCGTCGGGCGTGCTGGTGCGCGGCATCCGCGGCGCCGATCTGGAAAAGCTCGGGTCGATCGCGCGCAACATCAAGCAGGGCACGCTCGACGGCTTCGATAGCGGGCAGGGCATTGCCATCGGCAGCCGGCTCGCCGAGCAGCTCTCGGTGCGGGTCGGCGACAATCTCATCCTCGTCTCCCCGCGCGGCGCGGTGACGCCGATGGGCACGACGCCGCGCATCAAGGCCTATAAGATCGCCGCCGTCTTCGAGATCGGCATGTCGGAATACGATTCCGCCTTTGTCTTCATGCCGCTGACCGAAGCGCAGGCCTATTTCAATCGCGCCGGCGACGTCACCGCGATCGAGGTCTATACCGACGATCCGGACCATATCGACGGCTTCGACGACGGGCAGGGCATTGCCATCGGCTCGCGGCTTGCCGAGCAGCTTTCGGTGCGCGCCGGCGACAATCTCACGCTGGTGGCGCCGCGCGGCGCGGTCACCCCGATGGGCACCACGCCGCGGATCAAGGCCTACAAGATTGCCGCCGTGTTCGAGATCGGCATGTCGGAATACGACTCCGCTTTCGTGTTCATGCCGCTCACCGAAGCGCAGGCCTATTTCAACCGCAATGGCGACGTTACCGCGATCGAGGTCTATACCAACGATCCCGATCACATCGATAATTTCCGCAAGCTT
>JASHWN010000269.1 GCA_030044035.1 Xanthobacteraceae bacterium | reverse complement strand
GCGACGAGCGGCCGTGGCCGCGGCTGTCCATGACGATGACGCGGTAGTGCGGCGCCAGCGCCGGCACGAGCTTGCCCCAATAATTCGCGTTGGCGAGGCCGCCGTGCAGCAAGATCACCGGCGCGCCGCGGCCGAACTCGGCGTACCAGATTTTGATGCCGTTGACCGGCGCATAACCGCTCTTGGTCGCCTGCGGCAGGCTCGGCGTCGGCGGCAGGGTGAGCCATTGCGGCTCGGCGCGCGCGGCGGTGAGCCCAAACAGCAAAAGGCTTAAGGTCAATACGAAGCGTCGCATAGCGGTTCTCCGCTCGGCTGCTGTCCTGATCCAATAGGGATAATGTCGCTAATTTCTTCGATGGGCTCAACTCGTCATTCCGGGGCTCGGACAAAGTCCGCGAACCCGGAATCCATAACCACGGCGGTGCGAGTTCTGCACGGATGGTGGTTATGGATTCCGGATAGCCTCGCGGAGCTTGTCATCGGGCCGGCCACTTCGGGCCGGGCCCGTTGGCTCGGCTTCCGGAATGACGATGATTACTTCGTCCCGTAGGCGCGGTCGCCGGCGTCACCGAGGCCGGGCAGGATGAAGGCGTGCTCGTCGAGGCCATCGTCGATCGCCGCGGTCCAGATCGGCACGTCGGGATGCAGGCCGCGCATGCGCTCGATGCCGGGCGGCACGCAGATCAAGGTGACGAGGCGAAGGTCCTTGGCGCCGCGTTCCTTGAGCCGGTCGACCGCGGCGACCGCGGTGTTGCCGGTGGCGAGCACCGGCGTCACGACGATGACCAAACGCTCGGCAATATCGGCCGGCGCCTTGAAAAAATATTCCACCGCGGCGAACGTCTCCGGCTCGCGATAGAGCCCGATATGGGCGACGCGCGCCGCCGGCACGAGATCGAGCATGCCCTCGGCGAAGGTGAGGCCGGAACGCAGGATCGGCGCGAACACCAGCTTCTTGCCGGCAAGGCGCGGCGCCATCATGGTGGCAAGCGGCGTCTGCACCTCGACTTTGGTCAGCGGCAGATCGCGCGTGACCTCGTAGCACAACAGCATGCCGATTTCCTTGAGCAGCTCGCGGAACGATTTGGTCGAGCGGTCCTGCTCGCGCAGCAGCGTCAGCTTGTGCTGCACCAGCGGATGATCAACTACTTCGACGCCTTCCATGTTGGCTCTCCCCGGCGGACCGATATTCCGCTCATTCCCGCGAAAGCGGGAATCCAGAACGTAGCAACAGCTGGGTCCCCGCTTTCGCGGGGACGAGCGGAGGAAGATTGATCGCTGAGTCCATAATCAGAACACCGTGCCGTCGCTCAAGACTTTGATCGGCGGGCTGCCGTCGGGGCGGCGCGCGAAGGCAAGTTCGCGTCCCGCCGCCCAGCTGCCGCCTTGCAGCACCTTGGCGAGCGGCAGCGCGGCCGCGTTCATGTTGAGCCTGGCGCGCACCGCGAGCGCCAGCCGGTCGAGCAGCGCCACGGTGAGCGCGCGCCATTCGACGACCAGCGGCGCATCGACCGCGTGGGCGCGCGCGGCGTCTTTCGGGTCGCGCAGCACCAGCACGCCGGTGTCCACGAACAGGCCGCCATTGCGGTATTCGGCTAAGCCGGTGAGGCCGTCGATGTCGGTGACGGTGAAGCCGGCCTGCTGCAACGGCTCGATCAGCGAATAGGCGAGCCATTGCGACAGCTTGTGCAGCGGCACGAGGCCGCTCGTGGCATCGTCGGTGACCATTGCGGGATGGCGCCAGCAATCGCCGAGCGGCACGCCGCCGAGCGTCAGCCGCGACGGCCAGATCGGGCCGAACTGTTGCAGCAGCTCGGCGAGGATCAGCGGCGCCGGGATTTTTTTGCCTTCGGCTTTGGCGGCCAAATAATCGAAAAAGCCGCCCGGCCGCGGTGTATCGCGCAGCGCGAAAACGTCCGGGCGCGCCTGCACGAGCCGCCCGAGGGCGCGGAGCAACTCCGCGCGGCCGTCCAATCCGAGAAGTAGATTGTTGAGGACGATCTGAAAACCTTTGCCCAGCGTGCCGCTGTCGAGCCGCGCCAAGGCGGTGGCATCGGCACGCAGCGGGTCGTTGGCCGCGGCGGAAAAGATGCCGCGGGTGAACATGTCGAGGCTGGCGAGAGCCAGCCCTTCGGAGCGGCCAAAATTTTCGCCGCTGGCGGCATCGTGATAGCGCCATTGCGCGCCGGCGCCGGCATCGAGCAGTACGCTGACGATGACAAGATCGAAAGCGGCGCGCGCCCGCACGACCGAACTCGCTGCTCCTGCCGCCTGCAAAATCGCATCGGCGCGATTTCTCCCGGCCACGACGAAATGCCGCCAGCGCGAATGGAACGGCATGTCGAGCGTCGGATAATTCCTTTTTGTCGTAGCAACGACGCGATCGACTGCCTCGTCGAGGCAGCGAAGATCGATGCAAAAATGCGGCAATTTGTCGTCGAGGCCGAGCGCCAGCATGTGCTTTGAACGCATGCGCACCGCCGCGGCGTTCAAAAGCGAAAGAGCGGCGGTTCTGTCGTCGGTCATGAGAAAGTGCCGGAAAGGACCGGCGCTTAGTATTTGTCGAGCGAACGCCCGGTCGTGTCGGCGACTTCGGCCGGCGCCGGCGGCTCGGGCGAGAAATAGCCGGCGGCCTTTTTGGCGGCCATTTCGACATGCGCATCGGCCGGGATCAATGCGTCGGGCAGCGCCACGCGTTCGACCACGGCGATGCCCTGGCCGACCAGCGCGTCGTATTTCATGTCGCTCATCGAGACGAAGCGGTCGATGCGGCGGGTGCCGAGCCAATGCAGCGCGTCCGGCATCAATTGCTGGAAGCGCGCGTCCTGCACGCCGGCAATGCATTCGGTGCGCTCGAAATAGGCGCTCGCCACGTCGCCGCCTTGCTGGCGCTTGCGGGCGTTGTAGACCAGAAATTTGGTGACCTCGCCGAGCGCGCGGCCTTCCTTGCGGTTATAGACGATGATGCCGAGGCCGCCTTGTTGCGCGCCGCGGGCGCATTCCTCGATGCCGTGGATGAGATAGGGCCGGCAGGTGCAGATGTCGGAGCCGAATACGTCGGAGCCGTTGCACTCGTCGTGCACCCGGCAGGTGATCTTGGTCGCCGGATCGGCGAGCTTCTTGACCTCGCCCATCAGATAGATCGTGGTGCCGCCGATCGGCGGCAGGAACACGTGCATATCCGGCCGCGTCACCAGTTCGGGGAACATGCCGGCGGTCTGCTCGAATAGAGTCCGACGCAGCACCGTCTCGGCGCAGCCGAAGCGCTGCGCGATGCCGGGCAGGTACCAGACCGGATCGATGGCGATCTTGACGACGGCAATGCTGCCGTTCTTGTGCACGATGTCGCCGTCGGCCGTGAGCCGGCCGGCCGCGATCGCGCTCTGCATCTCGTGCAAGTCGAGCCGCGCCTTGGTCACGGCGATGGTCGGGCGGATATCGGCGCCCTCGGCGATTTCGGCGCGGAAAGCCTGCGCGGCGACATGGCCCCACGGATCAAGCGACACGATGCGGTCCGGCTCGCTCCATTGCGGGAACGGGCCGATGCTCACAGCGGGATCGGTGTTGGTCAGATCCGGCCGGCGGATCGGATCGAGCGCGCCTGCCGATACCGCGAGCGCCCGGTAAAGCGCGTAAGAGCCGCCGTGGCTGCCGATGGCGTTGCGGTCGCCGGGCCGCGACACCGTGCCGATCACCGGGCCGCGCTCGCGTGCGCTCGCCGCGCCCCAGCGGATCGGGAAGCGCGGCTTGCCGCCGGGCTCCGGATGCGAGGTGATGCGGATGTGATCGGTCCGGTTCGAACGGTTCATTGGCCGAATCCAAAAAGGCCGAATCCAAAAAGCCATCGGCCCGCCGCGAGCGGCGGGCCAGACGGTCGATATCAGCGCGGCGTTAACGGGCACTGCCACCCGGAGTGCCCACGTCGTTTATATAGCAAATGCGGCCTTTAGACGCAAACAAGCCGCGTTTTTGCGCGCGATTTCAGAAGCTTATTGCCTGGTCCACTTGGTGCCGTCGGACCAGTCGATCGACTTGTCGGCGCGGATGATGCCGAGCGAGTTGAAGGTGCCGCCGGCGGCGATGGTGATGTCGCTGGTCAAGGTAGCGTCGGCCATGGCGCCGTTCGTGCCCTTGATCTGCAGCTTGTTGCCCGATTGCGTGATCGAGGCGGTCGCGCCCGACCACAGGCAAGGGCTCGGATTGGGCTTGCACTGATAGCTGCCGTTGAGATCGGCAGGGGCTGGGGCAGCGCCCTCGGCGCCGGCCACACCGGCGAGCGCCAGCCCAAACAGTGCGGCCATCGCGGCTGCAGTCGCACAAGTCTTCGTCATTTTTCCTGTGGCCATTGTTTTCTCCCGTGACCTGCAACGCGCCCCCGACGGGCCCCGTCGCGTCAACGCCGGGCGCTCCGCAATCATCGGACGCCCATGCCGCCGCGCGCGGCCGGCATTTTATGAAACGAAGATGTGGCGATGACAATGCGACGGCTGAGCCGTCGGGTCGACTCTCGGGCGGCCGTTGCATGCCGGGACGGAAGGGCTTGCGTTGCCGCGTGTCGGCGAGCATCACAAGGGCGGTTGTGAGGCGTGGCTGTGAAGGAGCCCAGCTCAATGGCAGAGCAGGGGGCCCGAAAGCTGCCGGCGAAGCCTGGATTACCTTCAGGCCTTTCCGCGTTCGCGGCGAAGCTGGCAGTCCCGAGGTTGTCCGCCCTGTTCATCGCAGTCGCGGCGTTGCACGCGAACGGCGGCGTCGTTCTCGCCGCAACGCCGCAGTTCGATAGCCATTATGCATACGCCCGTTCGGGCTCATGCAGCTACTCGGCCTCCGCCACCTGCCGTCAGCGACTTCGAGTACGATACGCACAGGCCGTTGCAGGGTCGACGCCGAACCGCGCCGTCGTAGTCGAATTCGGCCCGGGATCAGTGCGCCTGCGGGGCAGTGCCGAGTCGCTTCAACTCGAGGTGCACGACAGCACGATCGCCGCAGTGCTGGCGGCGATGGGGCGCGCGTTCGCGGTGCGATATCGTTCCTCGATCCCGCTCGACGATGCGATCAGCGGCACTTATGTCGGTTCGCTCGGTCGGGTCATTGGGCGCGTCCTGGCGGGATATGACTACACTATCAAGCATCAGGGTTATGCGGTCGAGGTCAGCGTCCTCGGAAAACACGGCGAGCAGGCGTTACCGGCCGCGCCAGCCGCGGTCACTCCGCTGCGGCACGGCCGCTGCGGGCGATCGGCCGGGCACCAGGCCGCGTGCGCGCCGATCTGAACGCCGCCGCTTGCCAACCGGCTGTGCAGGCAAAATCGCTATGGTTGTAATCCGCGAGCGGGTACAACGTGCCATCGGAGAATGGATTTCTCGGGGCACCCCTTGCGGCTGGATAAATCACTGCGATCAAGCCCTTTTTTAGCAGTGTATTTTTTATCGAAGCGGCGCGGCGGCGGGGCCTTGCCCGCCCGCTTAAATTGTGTTCGACTTTGCTGCGGCGTTTTGGCACACTTCGGGAATAAATCTATCTCAGCCCGCGCCACCGCCCAAACGCCGACGAGTTAGGGGTCGTTCGTACCGACATATTCGGCAGCCTTCGGCATCCTCACGGGGAGGGACGATGTGGCAAGCCGCTCAATGGATCTGCGCGATGGTGGCGCTGTCGTGCGCGACGCCGCCGGGCGCCGCGGTGGTCCAGTCCGCCTATGATCGCGAGCAGACGGTCGGCAGCAACAACCTGCATGACGACAGCCTGCAGGTGTTGCAGGCGAAATGTCGTGGCGACGGTACGGACAAATATCTCTGCGAGATTACCTTTATCTCGAAGAAGGATCCGCTCCAGCGGCCATTCTTCGACATCGTATCGGTCGCCCGCGCCGCCAACGGCTGGGAGCTCAAGAGCGGGCTGTGCAAGCACTGAAGCGGCGGCCGCCCCACGACGGCCGTCCGCAAAGCAACCGGATAAGGAGGGCGCGCCATGTTCAAGCCAATAACGCCACATAAGCCATTGCGTCAGAGCAAGCTCACGTTCGGCCAACCAGCAGCGTTTGCGGTTACGCTGCGTCGATCCTTTGGGGTAGCGAGCGTCGCCATCGCGCTTTGGGCGGCCGGCGGAGCTGCGGCCATGGCTCAAACCGCGAGCCCGGCAGCGATCAATTCGACTGCGACCCCCGTTGCCCCCGTTGCCAACCCCTGCCAGCGATTTGCCGCCGGCAGCGTCGTTCAGCAGCCGCCGGCGCTGTTCAGCCAGAACGGCGTTCTGAATGTCCAGTTCTCTTATCAGACAATCCCCGATAATTACGGCCGGCAACTGTTTTGCTTCATGACGCCGAACGGGCTGGAGAACCCGACCCTGTACGTCAATCCCGGCGATACCCTCAATGTCACGGTGACCAACAACACGACCATCGTGCCGACTTTTGCCGAGGTCCTCACCCCGCCCAACTGCGGCAATACGACGGAAGTCGAGCAGAACCCGGACACGACCGGCCTCAACCCCATGACCGGCGGTTCGGTGAACATCCACTATCACGGCACCAGCACGAGCCCGACCTGTGGCGCCGATAACGTCACCAGAACCCTGATCAATCCTGGAAGCACATTCGCATACAGCGTCCAGTTTCCGACCAATCAGCCGCCGGGACTCTATTGGTACCACCCGCACGTCCATGGCCTCGCCGAAGCGACTGTCCAGGGCGGTGCAACCGGCGCCATCGTGATCGAGGGCATCAACAATGTGCAGCCGGCGACGGCCGGCCTGCGCCAACGCATCCTGGTCATTCGCGACCAGTCGACGTGGCAGGGCCTGAGCGAAAGCGCTGGCGGCACGCCCGGTGGAATTCCGTTCACCGACCTCAGCGTGAACAACATTACGACCAACGCAACAACAAATATACAAACGGGGGTTACCACTTACACGCCGGCCGTCCTCCAGATGGCGCCCGGCTCCCAGGAGTTCTGGCGTGTTGTAAACAGTGCATCGGACGCCATTCTCGACATTCAGGTGGTGTTTGACGGCGTACCGCAGACGATTCAGATCGTCGGCATCGACGGGGTGCCGGTCAACTCGCAGGACGGCACCCAGCCGGGACAGCCCATTGCGGCGACGCACTTCCGCATGCCGCCCGCTTCGCGCGTTGAGTTCCTGGTCAACGCGCCAGCCGCAACCGTTCAGGTCGCCCAGCTGATTACGCAGCTCATCAACACCGGGCCGCTTGGCGACGAGGACCCGCAACGGCCTCTGGTTACCATGCAGCTTGCTCCCGCCGGCGCGCAAAGCGCGGCGCTGCCGGCCGACGCCTTTGTGCCGGCCTATGCGGGCCTGAACACCTCGCAGCAGATGTATGCCGGCATCATGGGTGTGACGCCTGCGCTGACCCGCATCGTCTACTTCGCGGAGGAACAGGACGGCAACGCGTTCTACATCAACAACCCGGTATGCGTGACTGCTTCGGGCGCCAATTGCGCCAACCAGGTGACGAATGGCGTTGCAATCGACACGGTGTTCGACCCCAACAATCCGCCGTCGATCATCACCACCCAGGGCACCGTGGAAAAGTGGATCATCCAGAACCGGGCGCAGGAGAACCACGAGTTCCACCAGCACCAGATCCATTTCCTGCTGCTGGAGCAGGACAACTTCGAAGCCAACGGCAGCGTGCAGGCGCCGGCCATCGACGGCCAGTTCCTCGACATGGTCGAAATTCCGTTCTGCAATGGTCCGCCGCCAGCGGTCACTAATAGCAACCCGGCCGGCAACAACCCGCCCGCTTGCGTCAACGCGCAAGGCCAGCCAGCCATTCCGTACCCGCAGGTCCAGGTGCTCATGGACTTCCGCGGCATGGACATCGGCGATTTCGTCTTCCATTGCCACATCCTCGGCCATGAGGACCTCGGCATGATGGCGATCGAACGCGTGCTGCCAGCGAGCCAATAGGCCCTTGTCCCAGCGCTGCTTGTAAACGAGAGTTGCAGGTTGAGCGGCTTCAGAGGAATTCTGAAGCCGCTTTTTTGACCCGCACTCGGTCACTTACCGGCCGGAGCCGGCGGCATGACGAATTTATCCATGTACGCTTCGAGCTTGGTGCGATTGGCCGCCCGATAGGCTCTGTAGTCGCGGGCGATGCCGTCGTCGCCAAGGCTGAACAGCACGTAAGGATCGATGAGATCGGCCTCGTACAGCTTCAACAGCAGCCCGGCGACCGGATTGCCTGTCACCAATTGTGCGCTCTTGTCATCTTGCTTGAGCGTTTGCAGGACCATGGCAGCCGCGGTCAGAGCCTCGGATTCTTCCGGGAGCGAGTGCCGGTACGCTGTCTCGTGCGGAAATTGCTTTGCGAACTTGCCGCCTTTGCGCCACTCCGCGATGACCGCGTCA
>JASHWN010000268.1 GCA_030044035.1 Xanthobacteraceae bacterium | reverse complement strand
GCCTCACCGACAAGAGCGATGCGGCGGCAGGCGACGCGGTCTGCGGTTTCGACCGCGAGCGGGAACAGGCCGCGGCCGGGCTCGACGCGCATCGCCCCGAGCAGCGAGTGGGCGCGGCGCTCGACCTCCTCGGCGAGGGCGGCATCGTCGAGCGCCGCCAGCGTTTGCGCGTCGTCGGGATGCAACACGCAGACGAGGCTGGAGCGCCGGCCGGGCAAGGGAACAAGCGTGAACGGGCCGTCGGGCGTGTGGAATTCGGTCGAGGTGTCGTGGTGCGGGCGCGTGTGGCCGAGATTGAGGGTCAGCGCGGCCTGCGGATAGCCGCGCCGCTTCGTGGCGATGCCGGCCGCGGCGCGGCAGCGCGAACGGGCGCCGTCGGCGCCGATCGCAAGCCATACCCGCGCCGCCCCTGCGGCGTGAACGATGCTGACGGCATCGTTGCCGGCTTCTACCGCGAGGGCAGCGGCACTGATACGCGGGATTGCAAGCGCAACGATGCGCGCTTCGAGCGCGGCCAAAAGGTGCCGGTTCTCGATGTTGCTGCCGAACGCATCGAGCCCGATTTCCGGAGCCGAGAACAACACTTCGGGGGCGCGAAAGAGCCGCGCGGTATCGTCGACGATGCGAATGGCGCGCAGCGGCGCCGCATGGGACCGGCAGGCCTCCCACACGCCTAGCGCCGCCAGCGCCGTGACGGAGCCGGCCAGCAGCGCCGTGGTGCGATGATCCGGCGGCGCCGCCGGCGCGATGAGCAGCGTGTTTACGCCCGCCGCTTTAAGCGCGATGGCGCAAACCAGCCCCGCGGGTCCGCCGCCCACGACCGCGACTTCCGCGTCCAAAGATTGGCTTGCCACCGTGTTCACGCTCGTCATTTTTGGCCCGCAGCCCCCGCGTTTGCCGCACACCAAGACCGCAAAATACCAATGACAGAGCCGGGGCGCACGCTAGTCTCAAGCACGATGGCCCCCTTTGGTTCGCCTCGAATGCCCGTCAAGACGACGCCGGCCGCCTTTGCAGTGCATGTCTTCACCGCCTGCGGCGCCGGCTGCGCGCTGTTCGCCCTGCTTGCAGCGGTCGGGGCGCATTGGTCGGCGATGTTTGCGTGGCTCGGCCTGGCGCTCGCCATCGACGGCATCGACGGCAGTTTGGCGCGCCGGCTCCACGTCGCAGAAGTTTTGCCGCGCTGGTCGGGTGAGGTGCTCGACCTTGTGGTCGACGTGCTGAATTACGTGTTCGTGCCGGCCTATGCGCTCGTCGCCGGCGGCTTGCTGCCGCAGGCTGTCGCCGTGCCGCTCGGCCTGGTGGCGGTTGTCACCGGCGCGCTCTACTTCGCCGATCGCTGGATGAAGACCGCCGATTATTACTTCCGCGGCTTTCCGGCGATCTGGAATGTCGCCGTGTTCTACCTGTTTCTGCTCAAGCTGCCGGGTTGGCTTGCGGCAGCAATCGCCGCGGCGCTGGCGGTCCTCACCTTCGTGCCCGTGCATTTTATTCATCCGCTCCGTATTGCGCGCCTGCGGCTCCTGACTGTGGCGGCGCTCGTGCTGTGGGGACTGTTGGCGCTCTACGCGGTTGTCGAAAACCTGGCGCCGGGATTCTGGACGGTTACGGCGCTCTGCCTACTCGCCGTCTACTTCGTCGCCATCGGGCTTTTGCGGCGCCATCATCCTTAAGAAGAGCGCGATCGCCTCGCCGGCCGCGTCACGCGCGCCGCTCCCTTGCGCGGTCGCGGCCAGCACCTATGATCGCGCCGGCGGCGTTGCGCCGCTTGCGATCAAGGCATTACGGGAGAGCGAGATGGTTGCTGCGGTGCGCGTGCATAAAATCGGCGGGCCCGAAGTTTTGACCTACGAGGAGATCGAAATCGGCGCGCCCGGTCAGGGCCAGGTGCGGGTCAAGCAATATGCCTGCGGCGTCAATTTCATCGACACCTATTTCCGCATGGGCATGTATCCGTCGCCGGTCGGCTTGCCGTTCGTCGCCGGCAACGAGGGCGCCGGCGAGGTGGTGGCGGTCGGGCCGGGCGTTTCCGACCTTAAGGCCGGCGACCGGGTCGGCTATGTCACGGGGCTCGGCTGCTATGCCGCCGAGCGATTGGTGCCGGCGGACCGCGCCGTAAAACTGCCACCCAGCATCAGCTACGAGCAAGCCGCCGCCATGATGCTCAAGGGCATGACGGCCGAGTACCTGGTGCGTCGGACCTTCAAGGTGGAGAAGGGCATGAACGTGCTGATGCACGCGGCCGCCGGCGGCGTCGGTCTCATTCTCTGCCAATGGGCCAATCGTCTCGGCGCCAACGTCATCGGCACGGTCGGGTCGAAGGAGAAGGCGGCGCTAGCGAAGGCCAACGGCTGCCACCATACGATCCTCTACCGCGAGGAGGATTTTGCCGCCCGCGTCAAGGAGATCACCGGCGGCAAACTCTGCGAAGTGGTCTATGACGGCATCGGTAAGACGACGTTTCCGGCTTCGCTCGATTGCCTAAAACCGCTCGGCATGTTCGTCAGCTTCGGCAGCGCCTCCGGCCAGATCGATGCCTTCAACATCAACATCCTGCAGACCAAAGGTTCGCTGTTCGCCACCCGGCCGACGCTTAACACCTATGCGGCGAAACGTGAGGATTTACTCGCCATCGCCAACGATTTGTTCGAGGTGGTCGGCAGCGGCGCGGTCAAAATTCCGGTCAACCAGAAATATCCGCTGCGGGACGCGGTGAAGGCGCATCGCGACCTGGAAAGCCGCGCCACGACCGGATCGTCGATTCTGGTGCCTTAAGCGGAAAGGGAGCCGCATGATTGCGCCGGCATGAAGTTTCCGGCCTTCTTGGCAAAGCCGGCGCGCGCGGCGCTGCCGTATCTGGCAACGTTCGGCTGGGCGTTCGGGGCCTTCGTCGTCGCCCAGATCGCCGCCTTGGCGGTGCTGGTGTTCTGGACGCACGGCGACCTGCGGGCGGAGCTAAGCCAGCCGTTTGACGGCACGCTCGTCACCCTCTCGGTGCTGGTGCTCAACCCGATCCAGGTCGCCATCCTGGTCATGGCGGTGCGGCTCAAGGGGGCCGATCCGATCGCCTATCTGGCGCTGTTGCCGCCGCAGCTGCGCGCGCTGGCGGTCGGCGTCGTCGGGATCGTCGTCATCATCGGGGTCACCGATCTGTTACTGGTCGTGACCGGCCGCCCGCTGGTCTCCGAATTTCAGGAAGTGTCGTATACCAGCGCCGCAGCCGAGGGCTGGCTGCCGCTGCTTTGGTTCGCCACCGTGATCGTGGCTCCGGCCGGCGAGGAGATCACGTTTCGCGGCTTTCTGTTTCGCGGCTTTGTGCGCTCGGAGCGCTCGGCCTGGCCGGCGATCGTGGTCATCGCGCTGTTATGGGCGGCGCCGCACCTGCAATACGACTGGACCGGGATGTCGGAGATCTTCATCGCCGGCCTGTTTCTCGGCTGGGTGCGCTGGCGCTCAGGCTCGACGCTACTCACTTTCGCGCTTCATGCCCTGTTCAACCTGGAAGGCATGATGGAGACCATATTACAAGTGAAGCATTTTTCTTAAGTACTTATTTTTGTTCGACAATTGGCAACGCCCTCTCTCAGCGCGGACGCCGTCCCGCCCGTTCGAAAATCCGAGACAGCGGCGGCGGCCGCCCGGACGGCTCGTCCCCTTGCCGCTTGCGCGGCAGCGCGATCACCGGCTCGGCGAAGCGGGCGATGGCGGCCACGGTATCATCGAGCGGCACGGCCGATCCCGCGGTTTCGCTGACGATGATAGCTATGACGTCCAGGTCGCGCCGGAACAGCGAGTCGAGGGCAGTCAGCGTATGGCTGATGGTACCGAGATAGCTGCCGGTCACCAGGATCAGCGGCA
>JASHWN010000267.1 GCA_030044035.1 Xanthobacteraceae bacterium | reverse complement strand
GGCAATATGGCGCAACGGTTCGGGAACCGTGCTCCGGCGCCGCTCTAGCAGGCCGCGCTGCTGCTAGAAGGCGCAGTCGACCGGCCGGCGGATTCCCAGAAATGCTGCAAGAAAGCCGTCACCCAGCGCGGCACCCGCTCGTCCAGGTCCGATGCCTCGCGCACGACAACGACGTTGCAGAATTCAGGGTCCTGCTGGGCGGCCAAATTTGCGCAAATCCGTCGCCGTAACTGCTCCGCCGGGGCGGCGGCGCGCATCACCTTGACGAGCGGCAGCAGCGCCCCAATGCCGACTGCGTACCAGCCCGCACCAGCGAGCAGGCTATCGGCGCCGATACCGGTTTCCTCGAAAAGCTCGCGTCGCAAGGTGGCGGACAGGTCGACGCGGCCGTCGCTCGCGTCGCCGCGTTCGACGGAGCCGCACGGCAGCAGAACCTGTCCGGCGTTTTGCGTGTGCTCGGCCATTTCGCCGAGAATGAAGCCGCCGTCGGCACTGAGCACCGCGGCCGCCGGGAAGCAGGACTTGACCCCGTTGCCCATGGCGTCCCAGGTGACCGCAGCCAGCATGGCGGCATAGTCGGTTTCGAAAAACGTGCCCGACATCGCGGCGCCGGCGATGCTCGCATCGCGCAGCAACAGCAGCTTGCCATTCCACAGCGCCGGCTTGTTCTCACGGAGCTTGTCGAAAAACTGCGCGATCGCGGCGCGGCGGCGTTCGGCAAACGGCCAAGCCCACGGCGCCAAGGCGAAATCCAAACGATCGACGTAGTGCACTTTCGCAGTCGCCGATGATCGTTGTGCGGATTTCTGCATGTGCAGTTGAGCGCCGAAGTCGGCGGCGCGCTAATACGAGCCGGTTTGCGCAAGGACGTCCGGGCCCAGCGTGCGCAGACTGAACTGCATGGTGAAGCCGGTATTGGGAATCGGATTGCTGGTGCCGTTGTAGACGTAGCCGGTGATGTAATTGACCGCGAGCATGAAGCAATCGTCGACATAGCCGACGCCGAGGCGCGTCTGGTTGAATTGCTTGGCGATAATGTCGTAGCCGGCGGAGCCCAGCACCACCCAGTTACTGGTGACCTTGAACGAACTGCCGGCGAGGAAGCCTTCGCGCCGGTTCAGGAATCCGAGCTGCGGCTGCGCCGCGTAGTCGCCGTACAGAAAGTTCAGCCCCCAGCGGTCGAAATTGGCCCGGGTCTCGACCTCGAAGCGCTCCATCTCGAACGTCGCCTCGTCGAAGCGCGCGCGGGCCAGGATCATGTAGGTCGAGTTCGGCTGATACGAGATGCGGCCGACGTAATCGGAGATGGTCTTGTCGAGGCCGCTGTCGAGGCCGGTATTGGTGATGTCGCCGACCGTATAGGAGTTCAGCCCGTAGAGCTGGTACGACTGGCCGAACAGCGCGTTGACCGTGCCCGCCTGGTTGAACTGCGCGGTGTATTGCATGCCGGCGTTCAGCCGGCCGCCGCCCTCGACGCGATCCCAGCCGGAGAATTTGTCGATGGAAAACAGGTTGGTGTCGTCGAACACCAGGCTCTGCGCATCCTCGTTGGGAAACTGGCCGATATCGGTCTCGTTCGGCCGCAGAATGAGCTGCGCGATCGGCTCGATGGTCTGCGTCCCCCACGGCTCGACGTCGATGAACGGATAGCGATACTCGACGCCGACCGCCGGCATGAAGCGCGCCAGCTCGCTTTCGCCGGGGTTGATGTAGTTGGATACGCCGGGCTGATTGGCGACGTCGACGGAGGCGACGTCGCCGCGCAGCTGCATGAACGGCGTGATCATCTGGCCGTTGTCGGTGACGATGGTGCGCCGCCAATCCACTTCGGCCGAGGCCCGCGTGTAAACTCCGGGTATGCCGCGCAGCAGGCAATTGTCCTTGTTGAGCAGCGCCGGGTCCGCCGTCTCGGCGGTGCCGTTGGCGCAGATGTTGTTATTAACGGCGGCCTGGCTGATCGGATCATAGCTCGCCTGTTCGCGCGACAGGCTCGTCATGTTGAACTTGTAGCTCAACTCGCCGCCCAGCACCTGATTGGGCAGCGTCCGGGAGTAATCCAGCACCGGCGCGACGATCGGCAGCTGGGCTTGCTGGTCGAGCTCGGAGAAGCCGGTGTAGTAGATCGTGCGCATGTCGAAATAGCTGCGGTCGCCGCGTCCCGCCAGATAGAGCTGTGACACGCCTTCCAAGGTCGGGCTGGTCCCGGTTCGAAACGGGTCGAGATGGGTGCCGTTGAAGTCACCGAGCCCATAGTCGGTGATGAAGGTCGGGTCGGTCACCAGCACGCCGGTCCAGCCCCAGACCCATTGATTGGTGATGTCGAACTGGCCGGCGGTCAGCACGGTACCGCGGAAGTTTTGCGTCTGCGCCGAGCCCGCTCCGTATTCGCTGGCAAAGAACCCCGGGTCGAGCTGATAGATGCCGGCGGCGCTGATGCTGTAGGAGCCATTGATCAGCCGCTGATTCCATTCCGCCTCCAGCAGCGTACCTTGTTGGCTCGTGAACCTAGGGTAAAGGGTCAGGTCGTAATCCGGCGCAAGGTTGAAGTAATACGGCGTCGTAACGCCCACGCCATAAGCGCTGCTCGTCGAGATCGACGGGAACAGAAAGCCGCTCTTGCGCTTGACTGTGGAATCCGGCGTCGAGAGGAACGGGAAATACGCCACCGGCAAGCCGAAGAAATCGACCGCGGCATTCTCGAAATAAATCATTTTCTCGCCGTCATCGTGGATGATGCGAGCGGCCTCGATCTGCCATTCCGGCGGCTTCTTCGGATCGTCCTTGCACGGCTCGCAAGCGGTATAGACGCCGTCCTCCAGCACCTCGACATTGCCGTGGGACCGATCGGCCCGCGTCGCGGCCATTCGGGTATCGTCCGGCGTTTCCAGACGCAGCGAGTCGACGAAGCCGTCGCGATAATCGTCGGTAAGGTTGATGACCTGGCCATAGGTGATGCGGCCGTTCGGCTCGGTCAGCCTGGCGTTGCCCTCGGCGCGCAGACGCTTGGTCTTCTGATCGTAGATCACCTGGTCGGCTTCCACCGTCGAGCCGCCGTAGTAAATCTGCACGTGGCCGACCGCCGAGACGGTGTTGTTCGAATAGTCGTATTTCATCTCGTCGGCCTGCACGAGCATCGGCGTGTTGGCCGGCGGCATAGGGGTGTCGCCAGGGGGCTTGGGTCGAGGGGAGAAATGCAGCTGTGGCGTGGGTATGACCTGAGCGCGTGCCGGCGCACAGCCAAGGCCGAGCCCGATCGCGACGGCGATCAATGCAGCACCGAACGCCGCGCCACCGCACCGTCGCCGCCGAAGCCTGCGGCTACCCCTCAGCTCCGCCACTAATCGTGCTCCCAGCAATACGACGCAATGACGCCGCCCCGGTGTCCCGGGCCAGCGCAGCAGGACGATCGGCGAGACTGCATCCCCCAGCCCGTTTCCTGTGCCGCAAAAGTGGCTTTGCCAAGGCACGAAGCCCCTTGAACATCCACAAGAATTGGTTAAGCGGCAGCCTTGCCACAGGGTCGGCAGTTGGGCGTCGGAGGGTGGCGAAAAGGGATCGGAGCGGCCCGCCGCCCGGTCAGGTGCCGGCGACGAAGAACGAAGCGAGCCGGTTCCGGATGTTGTCGGCGACCGAATTCACGGCGCGGTCCTCGGCGTTGCGCAAGGCGCGTTGCGCGGCGAAGCGTTGCGCCGAGCCCGGGATGTCGAACGACGCTCGGCCGAACGTGCTGCTGTTCAACACTATTTTCTGCGTGGCGATTTCGGTCAGGGTAAAGGTGGCGTTAACGGCCTCGACCTCGGTATCGGGTCGCCCGCTCGCCACATCGACGATGACGGTTGTGGCCGCGGAATTGAGCGTGATCGTCAGCCGATGGGTCGGGGCAACGGGCGCCGCGCCGTTGTTGAGATCGTACATCAGCGCGTTGCGCAGCGCGACGGCGAGCCGGGCTTCCGGCGTCCCGTTCTTCGCCGCGATTTGCGCAATCTCGACCGCGCTCATCTTGTCGCGAACCGAGTCGCCCGCCCCGAGCGTATGATTGCCGTAGAGCGGCTGAAAACAGGCCGCGGTCATCAAGCCGAGCGCAAACACCGCGGCGATCGGCGCCAGCCGGCGCAACATTCCGACGTGCTTGCCCCACCGCATCGGCATCGATCCCCCGGCACCGCCCGTAGCGCAAAAACCTTAACAGCTATACATAGGCCGCGGCCCGCCGTGAAGGTCCCGTTTGGTCCGGCGCACCGCGTCTGATCCGGATAACGGAAGCCGCCCCGACGTTTGCGGCCGCTTTTCTGCTTCGAGCCAATGCGAGACAATGCGAGGATGAAGGCGACAACGTGGCGGGGCGCGGCACTGGTCACGGCAGCGCTGCTGCTCGCCGCCTGCAGCGCCGTGGCGGTGTCGCAAAATGCGGCGCCGGAGGCCGCGCCGGCCAATTATGGCGTGGTCGTCGCCGCTGCGCTGCGCGGCTTTAACGGCTATCCCGGCTACAGCAATTTCGAGATTTCGCCGCCGCGCCGGGTGCACGCCGTAACCGGATGGAACTGGCTTGCCTGCGTGCGCTACATCGATCGCGGCCAGCGGCGCACTTACGCGTTTTTCATCGACAACGGCGCCGTCGTCAACTCGCGCTATGGGGTGGTCACCGATCAATGCGGCACCCAGCAATACTGGCCGTTCGATCCCGCGACCGGCATCGTCACGGCGCCGGCGCCCGCGCCCATTCCGCAGCAACCGACCTGGCCGACGCCGACGCTGCAGCAGCCGATTTATTGAAGGCTCGAAGAGTTCGGACTACCCTCAGCGGCGACCGCTGCGCTTTTCAACTCGCCGTGACGCCGATCGCGGCGCGGCGTTGAGAACGCGGCCCGCCACGGCGTCGAGCTTTTTCAGAAGCTTCGGATCGCGCGCCTCCGGCGCCGTGATCAGCGCGTTGTCGAGCGCCCGGTCCGAGCCGATCGGGCACGGCTCGTGCTGGCGCGGAAAATCGCGCGCCAGCCGCGCCACCAG
>JASHWN010000266.1 GCA_030044035.1 Xanthobacteraceae bacterium | reverse complement strand
CAGCACGCGCAATGCTGCCGGTGTGACGCCGCGCTGCTTGAGTTCCTCGCCGAGGCCAAGCTCGCGCAGCACGCGCGTGGCGTTGGGCGAAAGCTGAATGCCGGCGCCGGTCTCCTCGAGCCGCTCAGCCTGTTCCAGCACCGTCACGCGAAGGCCGTTGCGCGCCAGCGCCAACGCCGCCGTCAATCCGCCGATCCCGGCGCCTGCGATGATGACGCTGCGCGAGGCCGTCAGGACATTGGCTCCGTCAGTATATTGGCGCTGTAGCGCCGCTCATGCCGCGACGTCGTGTAGGGCACATTCCGCCGGCCGCGCACCATCGGGCGGCAGCGTCGGATCGTGGCGGTAAAGCGTCGAGCAATATGGGCAAACGTACTCGGCGTCGTCGCCCATGTCGCAAAACACGTGGGGATGGTCGTCGGGCGGCAGGGCGCCGGTGCACATGAATTTCTTGGCGCCAATCTCGATCATCGGCACGCCCGGATCGTTATGGAAATGCGGAACGATTTCGTGGCTCATCGGCGTTCTGTCATATTGAAGCGTTTTCGGGGATCTTACTCTCTCGCAGCATAGCGGTCTCGCGAGCAGATTCATAGCAAGGCGTTGCTGTCGCCGCCGCCGCAATCATCTAAGCTGGCTTGTGCCATGACGAGCTTCAGTCACGATGGCGTTGACATTGCATTCCTCGACGAGGGCGAGGGCGAGCCGATCGTGCTCGTGCACGGTTTTGCCTCCAACAAGGAGGTGAACTGGGTCGCCCCGGGCTGGATCGCAACCCTGACCGGCGCGGGCCGCCGCGCTATCGCGCTCGACAATCGCGGCCACGGCGCCTCGACCAAGCTCTACGACCCGGCCGCCTACCATTCGCGCCTCATGGCCGAGGACGTGCGGGCGCTGCTCGATCACCTCGACCTGCGGCGCGCCGACCTCATGGGCTACTCGATGGGCGCGCGCATCACGGCCTATCTGGCACTGGCGCATCCCGCACGCGTGCGCTCGGCCGTGTTCGGCGGATTGGGCATTCGGCTGGTCGACGGCGTGGGCCTGCCGGAAGAGCTGGCGCAGGGCCTCGAAGCATCGAGCTTGGCTGCCGTCACCGATCCGACGGCGCGCACCTTCCGCAGTTTCGCCGAGCAGACCAAGTCGGATTTACCGGCGTTGGCCGCCTGTCTGCGGGGCTCGCGCCAGACCTTGAGCCGGGCCGAGGTCGAGCGGATCGCCGTCCCGCTTTTGGTCGCGGTCGGCTCGAAAGACGCCATTGCCGGCTCGCCGCAGGAGCTTGCGGCCCTGATCCCCGGGGCGAGAGCGCTGACGATCCCCAATCGCGACCATATGCTTGCCGTCGGCGATAAGGCCTTTAAGGCCGGCGTTTTAGAGTTTCTCGCACAGCGGCGGTGATCGGCCACTGGCCGAGCCTGCCGCCGCAAATTGGGCCGGAGCGCCTGGTCGCCAGGCCTTGGTTTCACTCCGCCGGGTGCCGATGTATGCTAAGGGCCAGTTTGGCCGTCAGGTTCGGGAGGCAGTCGAATGGCGCAGTATCAGGCAAAGCAGGCGCTCGACACGGTCGATCCGGTGTGGGCGCGGATCCGCCGCGAGGCCGAGGAAATTGTCCGCCGCGAGCCGGAACTGGCGAGTTTCATCTATTCGACCGTCCTGCATCACGACACCCTGGAGGCGGCAGTAGTGTACCGGCTGGCCGAGCGGCTCAACCATGCGGCTCTCTCCAGCGGACTGATCCGGCAGGCGTATATGGACGCGCTGCGGGACGAGCCGTCGATCGGCGAGATTTTCCGCGCCGACATCATGGCGACCTGCGACCGCGACCCGGCGACGCGCCGGCTGATCGAGCCGGTGCTCTATTATAAAGGCTTCCACGCCATCGAAACCCAGCGGCTGGCACATTGGCTCTGGAACAAGGGCCGCCGCGATTTCGCGCTCTACCTGCAGAGCCGCTCCTCGGCAGCGTTCGGGGCCGATATTCATCCGGCGGCCAGGATCGGGCGCGGCATTTTTCTCGATCATGCCACCGCGCTTGTGGTCGGCGAGACCGCCGTGATCGAAGATGACGTTTCGCTCCTGCACGACGTGACGCTGGGCGGCACCGGCAAAGAGGCCGGCGACCGCCATCCGAAAATCCGCTACGGCGTCATGATCGGCGCCGGGGCCAAAATTCTCGGCAACATCGAAGTCGGCCATTGCGCCCGCATCGCTGCGGGCTCGGTGGTGATCCGGCCGGTGCCGAACAATGTCACCGTGGCGGGCGTGCCCGCCAAGGTCATCGGGGTGGCAGGCTGTCCGGAGCCGGCGCGCACCATGGACCAGATGTTCCACGACGAGGAATGATGTAAGGGAGTTTGGCCGGACGCGTCCCGCGGACGGTTTTTTGCATATTGCGGGGAATGGCGCGGTGGACGTTCAAGAAGTCAGAAAGCTCGACGCCTATCTGAAGAAGCTGTTCGGCAATGCACGCATTCGCGTGGTGCCGCGGCCGCGCAAGGACGATTCGGCCGAAGTCTATATCGGCGAAGAATTTGTCGGCGTTCTGTTCGTCGACGACGAGGACGACGAGCGATCGTACAATTTCCAGATGGCGATCCTGGGCACCGATCTGGAGTGATCAGAAGTCAGAAGTCAGAAGTCGGAAATCTGAAGTCAGAAGTCACAAGTCGCAAAACTAATTCAGATTTCTGATTTCCGATTTCCGGCTTCTGGTTTCCGATTTCTGATTTCCGCCGGACGGCTTCAGCTGCGCCAACAGCCGGTCGATGCCAGCTGAGACTTCACGCCAACCTTTGAGCCAATCGCGCGGAAAGCGCAGCGTGGCCACGACGCGGCCGACTTCCCGGTCGACGATGCAATTGCCGGGAACGATGCCGACCTGCCGTGTGCAGCGCGCGAAAAAGCGGTCCGGAGCATCGGCGAAATACACGAGATCCTCGCCCCGATACGGTGAGCCGGTGCGGAACGGTAGAATGGCTAGTCCATCTGCTCCAGCGCTGGCCGTTGCTTCCACGTAGCGCGGATAGATGCTGCGAAGCCGTTCATTCGGCGGCAGCACCGAGCCTAGCGGCGCGATGGTCACGAACAGGCGCTCGGCCGCCCGTTCTGTCGCGGCTGCCGTAGGCGTTTGCACTGGCAAACTATCGTCGGGCGGCGGCGGCAGCAGCGAGGGCCACAGGAAGGCGAGGTCGATGCGCTCGTGCGCGCCGGGATGGCGCTCCACCGCGGCGCGGATTGCACCCGGTGGCAGCTCGAACAGCACGCCCTCGATCGTGATCGGTATGACGGGTGCATCGAGCGCAACCGGCGCGCCCGACCAAGTCGGCCACAGCGCGTAAGCGACAAAGCTGCCGCCGAACAGCGCGAGCGCAAGCAGCAGCGCCAACGGCAGCAGCGGCAAACCGGCGCGCCGGCGTCGGGTTTTTTGCGGGTAAGCGACGTGCGCCGCCATGTCGACCGTCCCATCTTGCGCGAATCAGCGGCGAGTATCGCACGGCCGGTACAAGGCGCTCGGGCACGCACCCCGACGCGCGTTAACCTTTCTTTAATCATTCCATGGCGGCGCGCGCCGGCCTTTGCCATGGCTTGGCGGCAAAGGGAGCGCTCGGCATGTTGGAACTGGCGTGGCCGGCGGTTTCGCCGCAGGCGATCGACTCATTCTTCTCACTGGCCTTGGGTTTTGCCTTCGCCGGTCTATGCGCCACGGGCTACAGCGTGTTTGCCGATCAACTGCCGAGCTTCCGGCTGCTTGAGATCGGGCCGGCGCCGGCGCGTTTTGCCTCGATTCCGCTTTTGATGTTTGCGGCGCCTTTCATCATCATGCGCAACACATTGCGCGGCCGGCGCATCGAAGGCCGCCGCACCGAGTTCGTCATGGTCGCAACCGTGATCGCCGGGTTGTGGAGTTTGATGTCCGGTACGGTGGTCGTTACGGCGCTGCAAGCGCTGCTCAACAGCTGACGAATAGTTAACGAAATTTAATGCGCAATGCCGCTTTGCGTCGCGCAAGCGCAAATTATTGTCTTCAATTCGCATGGCGAGAACAAGCGAACCGGCCTAATTAGCTTCCATCGCAATTAAGCTGCAAAACGATAGAGGGCGTCCATGCCCGCCACCTACGACGAACTGGTGGAACTTGCTCGAATGTGTTGGCGTCAAGCCCGCCTTGCGCAGACGAACGGCGTGGCGCCAGAATTGCTCCGGATGGCGCACGAATACCAGCAGAAGGCGGCGAAGCTCGATAGCGGAAAGCTGCCCGAGATTGGCGCTCCAGAGCCGGACAACAAGCCGATAGTGTAGGCCACCTCAGTTGGCGGAGAGCGTGCAACGCCTCCGAACGAGCGCTCCGGATCTTCGAAACGCCAATCGACGCGCGCCTTCCTTGCTCCGAAAAAGGTTGCGGGCGGCCTTTGGGGGAAGGCCGCCCGCGCACGAACCCGGTCTGGGGACGGGGAGGGGTGGGGACGTGACCGGGCTCGCGAAACTCCTCTCTGTTCTTGTCGCGCTTAAAGCGTGCTCAGCGCGGCGTTGCAGTGAGCGGCACCGGCCGCGGCTCGCCGAGCGACACCCAGACGTTGGGATCGGATTGCGACTGGCGCTTCACGAAGCGGTAGCCGGTGTCGGACCACAACAGGATGTCGTCGCGCTGATTGTCGA
>JASHWN010000265.1 GCA_030044035.1 Xanthobacteraceae bacterium | reverse complement strand
CTCATCCGCGAGGCCGCGGCGAAGCGCCTGCAGTGCCAAGCGGGCGACATCGTCTTCGATCGCGGCATGGCGGTCGGTCCGGCGCCGGCGCGCGCCGCGATCGGGCTGAAGGAATTCGCCGGGCTGTGCGCCGACGGCACCTTCGCCAGCGACAAGCGCACCTATTCGTACGGCGCGCACGCCGCCTATGTGGCGGTCGATGCCAGAACCGGCCATGTCGAGCTGATCGATTATGTCGCGGTCGAAGACGTCGGCCGCATCGTCAATCCGCTGACCTTGCACGGCCAGTGCATCGGCGCAGTGGTGCAAGGCCTCGGCGGCGCCTTTCTCGAGCACTTCATCTACGACGAGAACGGCCAGCTGCTCACCGGCTCGTTCGCCGACTATTTGATGCCGACCGCGAGCGACTTTCCGCAGATCCGTGCCGTCGCGCTGGAAGACAAGCCGTCGCCGCTCAATCCGATGGGCGCCAAGGGCGCCGGCGAAGGCGGCATCATCCCGGTCGGCGGCGTGGTCGCCAACGCGGTCGCCGCGGCGCTCGGCTCGCTCGGCGTCGAGCCGCGCGCCTTGCCGCTGTCGCCGCCGCGCCTGTGGCAGATGATACAGGCGGCGCGCGCGAAGGGCGCGTCGCGTTGACCGGCGTGTGAACGCGATGCTAGGAAAAATCCTTCCTACCTAACCTTTTCCTACACCTCGAAGGGATCGCATCGCACCATGAAACTGCCGCCCTTCGATTACGCCTGTCCGACCAGCGTCGCCGAGGCGGTGGCGCTGCTCGCATCCCATGACGGCGAGGCCAAACCGCTCGCCGGCGGCCAGAGTCTGGTGCCGATGCTGGCGTTCCGTGTCGCTTCGCCGTCGCTGCTGGTCGATTTGCGCAAGGTCGCCGAGCTGCGACAGATCAGGATCACCAACGAGGGCGTCGCGCTCGGCGCCATGGTGCGCTGGCGCGAAATTCTCGATGACGCAAGGCTGCGCACCGCGCATCCGCTGCTGCTCGCCGCGGTCGCGCACGTCGCGCATTATCAGATTCGCAATCGCGGCACCGTCGGCGGCAGCATGGCGCATGCCGATCCGGCCGCCGAGATGCCGGGCATCGCGGTGACCTGCGAGGCCAAGATCGCCGTGGCCGGCAAAGCTGGCGCGCGCGTCATCGACGCTGCCGATTTCTTTCAAGGTCCGCTGATGACCGCGCTACGCTCCGACGAGATCATCACCGAGATTCGTTTGCCGCTGTGGCCCGCGAAGCGGCGTTTCGGCTTCCAGGAATTCGCCCGCCGCCGCGGCGATTTCGCCATGGCGGCCGCCGCATTGTTCTACGACGACGACGGCGACAAGGCGCGCAACGCGCATGTCGGGGCGATCGGCGTCGCCGATCGCCCGCTGCGCCTGCGAGCCGCCGAAGACATCATCAATGGCAACAACATTGATGAAGCGGTCATCGCCAAGGCCGAAGCCGAGGCGTCCGCCTCCGTCGATCCCGCCGACGACATCCACGCCAGCGGCGCTTATCGGAAAGCGCTGATCGGCGTCATGGTCGAACGCGCGCTGCGCGATGCGGCGGGGCTGAAGAATCCGGCGTGAAAGCAAATGCCCATCAAATTTGAAGTCAACGGCAAGCCGATCGAAGTCGAGGTCGAGCCGCGCATGACCTTGGCCGATTGCCTGCGCCATCGGCTGCGGCTGACCGGCACGCATGTCGGCTGCGAGCACGGCGTATGCGGCGCCTGCACCGTGCTGGTGGACGGCGCCGCGGTGCGCTCGTGCCTGATGCTCGCGGTGCAGGCCGAAGGCGCGAAGGTAGTCACGGTCGAAGGCCTCTCGCGCGACGAGGGCCTGACGCCGCTGCAGGCTTCGTTCCGCAAGCACCACGCCCTGCAATGCGGCTTCTGCACGCCCGGCATGATCACCACCGCGCACGCGCTGTTGAGCGAAGAGCCGCATTGCGACGCCGATCGGGTGCGCGAAGTTCTTTCCGGCAATCTGTGCCGCTGCACCGGCTATATCTCGATCGTCGAAGCGGTGCTCGATGCACGCACTGCCTATCAGCGCGGCGACGGCGGGAAAGGCTCATGAGGACGGTCAATTCGTTCGTCGGCCAGCCAATCGAACGCCTCGAAGATTTGCGGCTGGTCCGCGGCCGCGGCCAGTTCGTCGACGATCTCGCCCGCAAGGACGTGCTGTATGCCGCGATACTGCGCAGCTCGGTCGCGCACGGCCGCATCCGCTCGATCGACATGTCGCGTGCGAAAAAAATGCCGGGCGTACATGCGGTGATCACGGCCGCCGATTTGGGCACAAAGATTCCGGTCGTGCCGATGCGGCTGCAGCCGCTGCCGGATTTCGAGCCATTCGCCCAGCCGGTGATGGCGCGCGACAAGGTCCGCTATGTCGGCGAGGCCTTGGCGATGGCGCTGGCCGACAGCCCCGCCATGGCCGAGGACGCGATCAGCGCAATCGATGTCGACATCGAGCCGCTGCCGGCGGTCGCCAATTGGCACAGCGCGCTGGACAAACACGCGCTGCTGTTCGACGACAAGCCGGGCAATGTCTCGATGCTGTTTGGCGCCGTGCTGGGCGACGCCGCGGCGGCCTTCAAGGACGCGCCTTACACGCGCCGCGAGCGCTTCTCCACCCAGCGCCACACCGCACTGCCCATGGAGCCGCGCGGCGTGCTCGCCGAGTGGGACGCCGCACGTGGCCGGCTGACGGTGTCCGGCGCCGCCAAGGTGCTGTTCGCCAATCGCCGCATCCTCGCCAGGCAGATGGGCCTCGCCGAGGACCGAATCGACATGGTCGAGTACGACGTCGGCGGTGGCTTTGGCGCCCGCGGCGAGTTCTATCCGGAAGATTTTTTGATCCCGTTCGCGGCGCGCCATTGCGGTCGGCCAGTGAAATGGACCGAGGATCGCCGCGAGCATCTGATGACCATCAACCACGCGCGCGAGGCGGCCTGCGAGGTCGAGATCGCGTGCCGGCGCGACGGCACGATTTTGGGTCTGCGCGGCCACGCCTTCGTCGACATGGGCGCCTACATGCGCACCAACGGCGCGGTCGGCGCCCGCAACATCGCGCAGTTCATGTCGGGGCCGTACCGCATTCCCAACATCGACCTCGACGTGTCGCTGTTGCTCACCAACAAGACGCCGGTCGGTACCTATCGCGGCCCAGGCCGTTTCGAGACCGATTTCTTCCGCGAGCGGCTGTTCGACATGGTGGCGCGCGATCTTGGCATCGATCAGGTCGAATTCCGCCGCCGTAACCTGGTGCGCGAAGCCGAGATGCCCTACGCGGTCGCTACCATCGCGCCGTACGAAAGCAAGGACGAGCTCGACAGCGGCGATTATCAGGTCACGCTCGACCGCTGCCTCGCGGAGTTCGGCTGGGCCGACAAGGCGAAACTGAAAGGCCGCTGCATCGACGGCCGCTATCAGGGCCTCGCCGTCGTCTGCTTCATCGAAGGCGGCGCCGCCGGGCCGAAGGAGAGCGCGCGGCTCGTGCTGGAAGCCGATGGCACTGTGACCGTCTACATGGGCTCATCCGGCGTCGGCCAGGGACTCGAGACCGCGTTCGCGCAGATCGCCGCCGACGCCATGGAAATGCCGATGGAGCGCATCAACCGGGTGCTGCATGGCTCGACGGCGTATGTGAGCGATGGCTACGGCGCCTATCACTCGCGCTCCATCGTGATGGGCGGCTCGGCACTGCTCGACGCCGCCAAGAAGCTGCGCGAGCTGATGCACGCCGAAGCGGCGCGGCGACTCAACTGCGGCGCCGATCAAGTCGTGCTCGCTGACGAGCGCGCCAAAGCTCCCGACGGCAAGTCGATAGCGTGGGCCGAACTGGCGAAGGAACCGCTGTCGGCCGAGGGCGCCTTCCACAATCACAAGCACACCTGGTCGTATGGCGCGCACGCCGCGCACGTGGCGGTCGACGCCAAGACCGGCCACGTCGCGCTGGTCGATTACGTCGCGGTGGAGAATTGCGGGCGCATGATCAACCCGCT
>JASHWN010000264.1 GCA_030044035.1 Xanthobacteraceae bacterium | reverse complement strand
TATCCGGGCGTCGACGCCGAGAAGAAATTCAAGGACCTCAACGGCATCGTGTTCGACGTCTCCGAACACGGCTGGCTTCCGGCGGGAAGCTGAACGCGCCGCGGCGCAGCCGAATTGTAGGGTGGGCTGAGCGCAGCGAAGCCCACGCGGAATCCTCAACGTTGGACAGCGTGGGCACGGCGCTTTCGGCGCCTTTGCCCACCCTACGATTACCAACCCACCCTACGGTTACTTCGCGTATTTGCCGCCGGTTTGCTTGGTGTGCACGCCTTCGGCGCCGCTCTCCTTGTGCTGCAATCGCGTGATGCGCGCCCAGGTGCGCTTGAGCGGATCGCGCACCTTGATGTGCAGCGTGCCGCAGCCTTCGACGCTTAGCTCGATCTTGTCGCCGTCCATGAATGGGTTGAGGCCGCGATGGTTGGTGCCGGTGGCCAGAATGTCGCCCGGTTCGAGCGCATGGATCGATGAGACCCATTCGATGCAGCGCGGAATCTTGTGCGCCATGTCGTCGGTATTGAAGTTCTGATAGACGACGCCGTTGTTGGTGAGCTTAATCTGCAGTTTTTGCGGATCCTTGATCTCGTCCTTGGTGGCGATATAGGGGCCGATCGGCGCGAACGTGTCGCGCGACTTCATCTGATAGAACGTGTTGCCGGGCGGCAGCACGCCGCGCGCCGAACCGTCGATGAAGTTGGTGTAGCCGAACACGTATTTCATGGCGTCGGCTGCCTTGACGTGCGAGGCGCGCTTGCCGATCACCACGGCGATCTCGGCCTCGCCCTCGAAGATCGTCGCCCCGAGGTCGGGCAGCACCATGCTGTCGCCGTCGCCGATGACCGCGTTGGGCGATTTCATGAAGGCGTTGATCGGCGCCGGCTCCGCGAGCATGCCGTCCTCCATGTAGTTCACCGCCATGCAGACGATGTTGTCCGGCTTCGGCAGCGGCGGCCGCAGCTTGACCTTGGCGAGCGGCTTGCCCTTGCCCTTCTTGGCGGCGGCGGCGAGCTTGCCCTTGTAGCTGCCCCACTTCTCGATCACGCCGCGGATCACGTCCTGCGGGCCGAGTGCCTTGATGCCCTTGGTCACGGCCGAGACGTCGACGATCTTGTCGCCGACGATCACGCCGAGCTTATAGTTGTCGAAAAATGCGAGTTTCATGACTGCTCCTTGGTACGCCTGTAGGATGGGCTGTCGATAAAGTGACGAACTTAGCGGCTTTGAAAAGTCAAGCCGCCTTGAACGAGCGCACTTTGATGGTGCGCGCACGGTCGCGCGCCTGCGCAAGGTCATAAGCGGTTTGCAGGCCAAGCCATGTCTCCGCGCTCGAGCCGAACGCCTTGGCAAGCCGGATGGCCATGTCGACGGAGATACCGGCTTTGCCATTCACCAGGTCCGACAGCGCTTGCCGCGTCACGCCTAATCCTTCCGCGGCCTCGGTCACCGAGAGGCCGAGAGGCTCCAAGCACTGACGGCGAACGATCCCGCCGGGATGGGGTGGGTTATGCATCGGAATGGGGCGCCCTCCTTCTAATGATAATCAAGATAATCGACTTCACAGGCATCACCTGCATCGAAGCGAAAGGTCACGCGCCAGTTTCCCGACACCCAAACAGCCCAGTGCCCTTTCAATTCGCCTTTGAGCGGGTGCAAACGGAAGCCTGGCAAATTCATGTCTTCCGGCTGTCGGCTGCGGTCAAGAACCGCGACAATATCGCGCAACCGGAGGAGATGTTGCGGCGACACACGTTTGGCTGTCCGCCCGTCATACAGCGCCTTCAGGCCGCGGTGACGGAACGAACGGATCATGTCCCAAGCTTATTTTGTCGCCTGTCGCTTGTCAAGCGACAAAAACGCTTTGCCTACGCCCTGTTTCCCGCGCTCCAGCTCCAGAAATCGCGGCCCTCTTCGCGCAGGAAGCGCGCCAGCACCATGTTGTGCACTTCCGAAGCGCCGTCGACCAGGCGGGCCGCGCGCGCGGCACGGTAGATCCATTCCAAGATCGTGTCCTTGGAGTAGCCGCGCGCGCCGTTGAGCTGGATCGCGGTGTCGGCGGCGTTGTGCAGCGTGTCGGCGACGTGCACCTTGGCCATGGAGATTTCCTTGCGCGCGCGGTCGCCGCGGTCGAGCTTCCAGGCGGCGTGCATGGTGAGGAGCCGGCCGATCTGGATCTGCTGCGCCACCTGACCGAGCTTTATTTGCACGCTTTCGCGGTCGGCCAGCTTGATGCCGAAGCCTTCGCGGCTGTTGACGTAGGCCTGCGCGATTTCGAGGCAGCGCTTGGCTTGGCCGAGCCAGCGCATGCAGTGCGTCAACCGCGCCGGGCCGAGCCTGATCTGCGTCACCTTCAACCCGTCGCCGACGCCGAGCAGCACGTTGTCATCGTCGATTTCGAGGCCGTCGAATTCCAGCTCGCAATGGCCGCCGTGCTCCTCGGGGCCCATGATCGGGATGCGGCGCACGATGCGCCAGCCCGGCTGGTCGCGATGATAGAGAAACGCGGTCAGCCCGCGCCGTTTGTCGTCGGAGGTGCGGGCGACGACGATGAAATTCGCCGCTTCGGCGGCGCCGGTGATGAACCATTTGCGGCCGCGGATCGCCCATTTGCGGCCCTGCCGCTCGGCGACGGTGCGGATCATGCCCGGATCGGAGCCGCCGCCGGGCGCCGGCTCGGTCATGGCGAAGGCCGATTTGACCTTGCCCTCGACGATCGGCCGCAGCCACCATTGCTTCTGCGCCGGCGTGCCGATGCGGGCGAGCAGGCTCATGTTGCCGTCGTCCGGCGCCATGCAGTTCATCGCCAGCGCGCCGAAGATCGAGCGCGCGGCTTCCTCGTACATCACCGCCCAGCACGCGATCGGCAGCGCCATGCCGCCGAATTCCTTGGGCGATTGCGGCGCCCACAGCCCGGCTTTTTTGGCTTGCTCCTGCACCGGGGCCAACCGCTTAAGCGGAATATTGTCGTGCTCGGAAAAATTCTCAGGCTCGCCTTCCAGCGGCAGCACGTGCGTTTCGACGAAGGCGCCAACGCGCTGGCGTAAATCCTCGAGTTCGGGAGAAAGGCTGAAATCCATGCCGGCGCCCCTTTCGTTTCGCCGCTGGTATATCACAGTACCGTCATTGATAGCCGATCGCGCGCCCTCGACAAGCCGGCAGAAAACCGCGATTGATTTCCGTCAATGCGGCTATAGCTATTTCGAATAGCAAACGGGGCGCGGTGTTATTGGTAACGCGATCAACGCAAAGGTGACAATCATGACCCGGATCGCTCTGGCAATTGCTCCATTGGCAACACTTCTTTGCTTTGCTCTCTCGCCCGCGAAAGCCCAAACC
>JASHWN010000263.1 GCA_030044035.1 Xanthobacteraceae bacterium | reverse complement strand
GCGTTGGCCACAGCCGCCATCTCGATTGCCGACTTGGTGCCGTCGAGAAACGAGTTGAACATCTGCGAGTTCATGCCGGCCGCCCGTGCTTCTGCGGCGGTGAGCCCGTAATGCTGCCACACGTGGTCCGGCGTGACCGTGTGATAGGCCGGCAAATATTTGGTGCCCTTGCCCGCGGCCACGACGGCAAAACCGGTGGCGCGTGCCCAATCGACCATTTCGGCGATCAGGGCCGGCTGATCGCCGTAGGCCATCGAATAGATCACGTTTTTGGCTCGTGCTTTGTTCGCTAGCCAAGCGCCGGCGAGCGCATCCGCCTCGACGTTGACCATAACGACGTGCTTTCGCGCGTCGATCGCTTCGAGCGCATGCGCAATGCCGGCGGCCGGATTGCCGGTCGCCTCCACGACGACATCGACGCGTTCATCCAAGCAGGCATCGCGCCCGTGGTCGGCGAAACGGGTGCCCGCGATGCGCGATGGATCCCAGCCGGCATGGCGGCACGCCGCCTTGGCGCGGTCGGGATCGAGGTCGGCTATCACCGCGAGTTCCAATCCGGCGATGAAGGGCGCCTGCGCCAGAAACATCGAGCCGAATTTTCCGGCGCCGATCAGCCCGACACGCACCGGCTTGCCGATATTTGCGCGTTGGGCGAACAGGGCTTGGAAATTCATTTGCTTACTCCGTTCCAAAGAAGATCAACGGATATCGCTATCTAGATAGAATCATTCTATAAAGTTATCCCGCTGTGCGCTTATCATCCTGATTGTTTGCTGGGAAGCACTGTTGTGCCGAGCCAAGGCCACGCGGCTTACGTGGCTTTGGCGGCGCGAGCGGCGCGTGTTAACGAGTATTTTCCATGCGTATTTGGTTCATTGCAATGAAATGAATTCATAAACGCGCAAAAAACCGCAAAATCAATCCACCCTGGCCCAGCCGTCAGGCATTAGCCGTTCCTGCGGCAGGAAGCGGCTCTTGTAGTCCATCTTGCCGGAGCCGCGCACCCAATAGCCGAGGTAGACGTAAGTGAGGTTCATGCGCCGGGCGCGTGCGATGTGGTCGATCACCATGAAGGTGCCGAGCGAACGCGGCGCCTCGTCCGGCTCGAAGAACGAATAGACCATCGACAGCCCGTCGCCGAGCACGTCGGTGAGCGCCACCGCGACCATATTGCCGGCGTGGCGATATTCGACGATGCGCGTCTCGACGTGGCTGTCCTCGACCATCATGGCGTAATCGAGCACCGTCATGTCGGCCATGCCGCCGTCGCGGTGCCGCGAATCGAGATAGCCGCGGAAGATCGCATATTGCTCGGAAGTCGGCACGGCGCGCCGCATCTCGCTGTCGACGTCGGCGTTGCGCTTGACGATGCGTCGCATGCTGCGGGTCGGGCGGAATTCGCCGGCCAGAACCCGCACCGAGACGCAGGAGCGGCAGCCTTCGCAGGCCGGCCGGTAGGCGATCGACTGGCTGCGGCGGAAACCGCCATGAGTGAGAATATTGTTCAGTTCCGGCGCGCGCTCGCCGACCAGATGGGTAAAAACCTTCCGCTCTTCCCGGCCGGCCAGGTACGGGCAGGGCGACGGCGCGGTCAGATAGAATTGCGGGGTATCGCGGGAGTGCTGGGTCACGGCGGCGTTTGTTAGCGTTCGGATCGGCTTCGGTTTGCCCGCCGGACTCGCTCTCCGGCGCTGCTAACATCGCGCGCCGGCCGCGCGCCGTCAAAGGTGAAATCAAGGCCCAGCCCGCGAGCCGACCTCGCCGCTGGTGCAAAATTTGCGCTCGGTCGCTAAAAGCACCGCATTAACGAATTAGGCCCCTGCCATGGTGACGCTTGCCGATATCGAGGCCGCAAGGCGCACGATCGCCGGCCACGTGCTGCGCACGCCGATGCTGCCGGCACCGCCGCTGTCCGCGCTCACCGGCGCCGAGGTTTTCGTCAAATACGAAAATCTGCAGGTCACCAATTCGTTCAAGGAGCGCGGTGCGGCCGTCAAGCTGGCGGCGCTGTCCGCCGCCGAGCGCCGGCGCGGCGTCATTGCCATGTCGGCCGGCAATCACGCCCAGGCGGTCGCCTACCACGCCCACCGTCTGCAGATTCCGGCGACCATCGTCATGCCTGTGACCACGCCGTTCGTGAAGGTGCAGTCGACCGAGGCGCACGGCGCCACCGTGGTGCTGCACGGCGAAACGCTGGCTGAGGCGCAGGCGCGCGCCGAGACGATCGCGGCTGCCGACCATCTGGTCTGGGTGCACCCCTACGACGATCCGCACGTGATCGCCGGCCAGGGCACCGTTGCGCTGGAAATGCTGGAGGACGTGCCGGACCTCGACGTTATTATCGTGCCGATCGGCGGCGGCGGACTGATTGCCGGTAATGCTATTGCGGCGCGAGCAAAGAAACCGGCGATCGACATCATCGGCGTCGAATCTTTGCTTTATCCGTCGATGTGGAACGCGCTGCACCCGGGCGAGGAAAAACCGAGTGGTGGAGCGACGCTGGCGGAAGGCATCGCCGTCGGTAATGCCGGCAAGCTCACGCTGCCGATCGTGCGCCAGCTGGTCGGCGACATCATTTTGGTCGACGAGGCGCTGATCGAGCGCGCGGTCAACGCCTTTCTCACGCTGCAGAAGACGATTGCCGAAGGCGCAGGCGCGGCCGGGCTCGCCGCCATGCTGGCCGAGCCGCAGCGCTTCCATGGCCGCAAGGTCGGACTCATTCTGTGCGGCGGCAACATCGATCCGCGCATGCTCGCTTCGGTGATGGTGCGCGAATTGGAGCGCGCCGACCGCATCGTGTCGTTTCGCCTGACCATTCCAGACCGGCCGGGCGTGCTCGGCCAGATCGCGAGCCGCCTCGGCGAACTCGGCGCCAACATTTTGGCCGTCGAGCATCACCGGCTGTTTCTCGACGTGCCGGCCAAGGGCGCCAAGCTCGACGTCACCATGGAGACGCGCGATGGCGCCCACGCCGAACAGATTTTCCGGGCGTTGGCTGAAGATGGCTACCGGCCGATGCGGCTGGCGAGCGGGGCGGCGCTGCAATAGGCAGAGCCGCCGCTAGCTTGCGGACGCGCCGCTCAGTGCGGCTCCGCCTGGTACCCGTCGGGCTCAGGCGCTGCCGCCGGCTGGCTGCTCTGCTGGCCGAACAGGTTGCGGAGCCAGTCGGCCGGCGTGGGCTGTTGCTCTTGGCCTGCGGCGGCCGGACCGGCCGCGTCAGGGCGTGGACGCGGCAGCGGGATGCCGTGCGCCTGCGCGATCGCAAAGGTTTGCGGCCGTTTGCGCGGCAGCGGCACGTTGCCGCCGAGCGGCTTGGCATCCGGTGCCGCTGCCGCGACGGGCTGCTGCGCGGCCGGCGGGCTCGGCCAGTTCGCGGCCGGCGGGGATGGCCAGTTGCGTGCCGGCGGTTGTTGATCCTCAGGAGCAAACTGCGCCACGCCGTTTCCGGGATTCGGCGCCGCGTTTGCCGGCGCGTTGGCGGCGAGGCTCGCGGTTTGCAGGGTGCTAGACCCGGCAGGCGGTGCCGCTGCACCAGCAGGCGCCGCCATGGCATTGCCATCGGGTGGCGCCTTGTCGGCTGTCACAGCGCCGCCAGTAATACCGGTGTCGCTCGTCGTTGCTTTGGCCTCGGCCACCGGCTGGCGCTCGCCTTTGCCGGCTGCGTCGGCGACCGGGGCTGCAGCGGCTTCGTTTGGACCGACCGTAGCGGGTGCGGCCGCCATTGGCCGGAACGTCGGCAATTTCGGCGGCCCCACATAGGTTCGCACCATGGCCGTGATGGTCCACATCGCGACCGGAATAGCGGTGATCACCGCCACCAGGATGATGAGCCGGCGCAACACCGGCATGTATTGGCGAAACTGGTCCTCGTCCTCACGCATTACACGTCCGCCTCGTGGTTCGATCGCAGGCGGGGACGGTTAGGCGCCGCCCTTCTTGAGCCTTTCCGCGATGGTCTGCGCAAAGTAGGTCAGCACGCCGTCGGCGCCGGCGCGCTTGAAGGCGAGAAGGCTCTCCATCATGGCCTTGTCCCCATCCAGCCACCCATTCGCCGCGGCCGCCGCAATCATGGCATATTCGCCGGACACTTGATAGGCGAATGTGGGCATGCCGAAAGCCGTTTTGACCCTCTGCAAAATGTCCAGATAGGGCAGGCCCGGCTTGACCATGACCATGTCGGCGCCCTCGGCAATGTCGAGCTCGACCTCGCGCATCGCCTCGTCGGAATTCGCCGGATCCATCTGGTAGGTCCGCTTGTCGCCGGTCAGCGTCGCGCTCGAGCCGACGGCGTCGCGGAATGGGCCGTAGAACACCGAAGCGTATTTGGCCGCATAGGCCATGATCTGCACGTCGGTGAAGCCGGCGCCGTCGAGCCCGGCACGGATGGCGCCGACCCGCCCATCCATCATGTCTGACGGCGCGATGATGTCGCAGCCGGCCTCGGCCTGGACCAGAGCCTGCTTGACCAGCACCGCGACCGTCTCATCGTTGAGAATGACGCCGTCGTGCAGAAGCCCGTCGTGGCCGTGGCTGGTGTAAGGGTCGAGCGCCACGTCGCAGAGCACGCCGATCTCAGGCACCTCCTTTTTGATGGCGCGGATGGCGCGGCAGACCAGATTGTCAGGATTGAGCGCTTCGGAGCCGTCCGCGTCGCGCAGGCCGGGGTCCGTGTAGGGGAAGAGCGCGAGACACGGGATCGTCAATTTGGCGGCGCGTTCCGCGGCGCGCACCGCTTCGTCGACGGACAGCCTCTCCACGCCCGGCATCGACTCGACCGGCACCCGACGCTTGGTGCCCTCGATCACGAACAGCGGCCAGATCAAGTCGTCGGTTGTGACGACATGCTCGCGCACCATGCGCCGCGCCCATTCGGCGCGGCGGTTGCGGCGCGGCCGGATCGAAAGATCGAGCGGCGCGGCCGTTTGCTCGGCGCGGTCCTTGAGCGTCGGCGGCGAAGCCAAACCCGGGCCGGGTGCGGCGCGGTCGCGCGCGAGAGGCCGGCCAAACTTGATCGCCATGGGGGCGCGCTCCGTCTAAGTGGGCTTATCCCGCCCCTTTTAGCCCCTCGCAACCGAGCCCGCCACAGCGTTGACGGAATTCGGGGCTGTCTCTATCGCTGGTTTCTCCTTGGGGCGAATGGGCTGGAACAGCATGAGCGATCAACCGCGGCGCCAAGGCACGCCCCAAGGCACGCCCCAAGGCACGCCTCGAGGCAAGCCGCAGGCGACGCCTCAAGGCAGAACCCAAGCGGCGGCGTCCCCGCGGGCCGCGGCGACTGCCGCAACGCCGACCCCGATCGCCGCCCCAGCGACGGCTCGGCGGTCCGCCCAAGCGGCAATCCAAACGACCAGCCGAGCGCCCGGCCGCATCACGATCCGCGGCACCCGGCCGGCCGATCTGATCGAACCGGTGCGCGTGAAGGCGCCGGTCAGCGGCAGCTGGACCGAATATCTGGTGCTGTTCCTGCGCGTCATGGCCGCGGTGTCGCTGGTCAAAGGCCTCTACCATTGGGCGCAGATCTGCAGCATCGGCGCCCCGGCCAATCAGACGTTCGAGATGCAGTCGATGGCCTGGCGCTCGGTAACGGTGTTCTTTGCGGTGATCGATCTCGTCGCCGCGGTTGGACTGTGGCTCGCCGCACCGTGGGGCGCGGTGGTGTGGCTGACCTCCGTGGTCTCCATGGCGATGGTCGAGCTGTTTTTCCCGAACGTCTACGGCGGCAGCGCGTTCGTGGTGCTGACCGAGATCGCCTTGCTCGGCGTTTACCTGTGGCTCGCCATCGTCTCGGCGCGCGAGCGGCCGGCGTGACAGGGATCAGATGTCAGTAATCAGTAATCAAGTGACGTTCCTTCTGATTACCGATCACTGATCACTGACCCCTGCGCGGCACGAAGTGCCGCCCGGATGCGTTGCGGCGTTGCCGGCACTTCGTCGATGGCGACGCCGAATACAGAGAGCGCGTCGTTGACGGCGTTGAGCACCGCGGCGGGTGCGCCGATGGTGCCGCCTTCGCCCAAACCTTTGGCGCCGGTGATGGAGGCATTGGTCGGCGTTTCGATATGAAAGAGCTCGAGCTGCGGAATCTCCCGCGCGGTCGGTGGCGTGTAGTCGGCGAGCGTGGCGGTTTGGATATTGCCATCGCGGTCGTAGACGATTTCCTCCAGCAGCGCGTTGCCGATGCCTTGCGCCACCCCGCCATGCACCTGGCCGTCGGCGATCATCGGATTGATGATGCGGCCGGCATCTTCGACGACGACGTATTGTTGCAGCGCGACGCGGCCGGTCTCGACATCGACCGCAACGACGGCGACGTGGCAGGCATTGGAGAAGGTGCCCTCTGGATCGTAATCGGCCGTGGCGCGCAGGCCCGGATCGCTGTCCTTGAACCGAAACGACTGATGATAGGCGGCGCGCGCCAGCGTCGCGATCGGCACGGCGCGGTCGGTGCCTGAGACCTTCGCCGCGCCGGCTTCCAGCACGATGTCGTCGGGCGAGGCCTCGAGCGCCTCGCTCGCGATGCGCAAAAGTTTTTCGCGGATTTTGCGCGACGCCAGCAAACACGCGCCGCCGGCGATGACCAGCGAGCGGCTGGCGAACGTGCCCCAGCCATAGGGGGTGCGGTCGGTGTCGCCGTGCAGCACGCGCACATCGCTCGGCGCTACGCCGACCTGATCGGCGATGATTTGCGCAAGCGTAGTGCGCAAACCCTGGCCGTGCGGGCTCGCGCCGATACGTGCCCCAACGCCGCCTGAAGGGTCCATGACCAATTCCACGCTTTCCCAGCCCGGTGTGATCTCCATGCCACGCGCCGCGAAGGCCGGGCTGCCGTAGCCGGTGCGCTCGGAGAACGCCGCGAAGCCGATGCCGAGATAGGCACCGCGCCGGCGCGCCTCTTTTTGGCGCTCGCGGAATGCCGAGAGATCGATGCCGGCCGCAGCTTTTTCCAGCGTCTCGCGGTAGCTGCCTTCGTCGAAGGTAAGCCCGGTGGCGGAGGTGTACGGGAAGCGGGCGATCAGATTGCGCTGCCGAATCTCGACCGGGCTCAAGCCGAACGCGGCCGCCGCCTTGTCCATCAAGCGCTCGATGGCAAGCGTGATGACCGGCCGCGCCACGCCGCGATAAGGCGCCATCGGGCAGGTGTGCGTGGCGACGCCGCGCGCGGTGCACGCATAGGCGCGCACGTCGTAAGGGCCGGGCATTTCGGCCGCCGCCATCAGCGGCTCGACGCCGCACGTCGTGGGAAAGCACGAATAGGCGCCGATATTGGCGACGATGTCGGTCGATAGCGCGAGAAGTCTGCCGTCCGCGTCGAACGCGCCGTCGAGACTGACGTGCTGATCGCGACTGTGAAAGCCGGCGATCAGATTCTCGCGGCGATCCTCGCACCACGCCACCGTGCTGCGCAGCCGCCGCGCCAGCCACACGACGACCACATATTCCGGCGGTAGCGACATTTTCTGGCCAAAGCCGCCGCCGACGTCGGGTGCCACCACGCGCAAATCGGATTCGGCAAAGCCCAAAAGGTCCGCGATCGCGGTGCGGTGCAGATGCGGCATCTGCGTCGTGCAGGTGAGCGTGACGCGGCCGGATGCAGGATCGTAGGCCGCGTGCGCCGCTCGCGGTTCGAGCGGCGTCGCGTTTTGCCGGTGCGAGCGCAGAGCGACGGCGACGGTGCGGTGCGCCCGTGCGCGCGCGGCAGCAAAATCAGGCGTCTCGATTTTGGCCTCGACGATCACATTGCTCGCGCACTCACCATGGACGAGCGGCGCATCAAGCCGTAGCGCGTGCTGCGCATCCACCACGACCGGCGCGTCTGCGATTTCGACCGCGATGCGGTCGGCGAGGTCTTCAGCTTCGGCCGCCGAGCGCGCGACGGCTGCCACTATCGGTTCGCCGACAAAGCGCACCACGTCCTTGGCGAGCAACGGCTGCTCGATTGGCAGATAATTGAACTTGCGCAGCATCGGCCGGAGCGGCCGCACGCCGACGAGGTCTTCGGCGCGAACGACGAGCGCGCCGGGCGGCGCGTCGATCGACATGATGCGGCCCGACGCCACCGGGCTGCGCGCGAAGCGCACCCAATGCGCCGCCGGCAAATCCCCCGTGAAGCGGCCGCGGCCGGTGACCAAAGCGGGGTCCTCGAGCCGGCGGATGGCGCGGCCGACCCACGTCATGCCCGATCCTTTGGTGTATGCGTCCGTTGCGCCGCTCGCGATAGTAACGGATGTTGCGGAAAGCCCAAAAGCTTGCGCGGCTCGCCGTGCGGGGAGGGGAGAGCGGCATGGCGGCAGCATAGCGACTTTTTGACTCAGTGTGGCGGCGCTACGCGATTCCGCTCCGCTAAAATCCCAGGGTCGGCGCCACCTCGGCTGGAGGCGTCTGCCATTTTTTGGGCGGGCGGCCTTCGGCAATGGCGCGCAGTTCGCGCGCCAGAATCTTGCGCCAGGCAATAATGCCGGCATCGGAGCGGCCGAGCCGTTCGCTGGCGCGGTCTTCGATGCGGCCCTGGCCGGCCTGCACGGCAATGTCCTGCACCACGGCGAGATCGGGATGGCTGACGTCGGCGAAGCGGACTTTGCCGGACCAGATATCGCGCACCACGTCCATGACCGGCGGAGCCGCCGCGACTTTGCGGTCGTATTCGGCGCGCTTGGCCCGATAAGCCTCGGCGTCCTTGCCGGTGGCTTCGACGTGGCTCGTGATCAGCCACAAATGATTTTCGTCATCGATAGGCGTGAAGCTGAAATAGATTTCCGACCAGCCGCCGACGCCGTCCATGCCGGCGAGCGGCGGCACGATGACGCGCGTGATGTTCGGGGCGTAGTGCAGCGTGTGGCGCACCTTGCCGGTGCGGCGCGTGCCGAAGCGCAGCATGCCCCAGTCGGTTTCCTCTGCCGTGATGATCGGCAGATCAGCGGAGAGTTTGGCGTGCGAGCCGCCGGGCTGATGGGCAAAGGCCACATGGACCTCGTCCATGCTGTTCTCGAAACTTTGCAGATAATTGCAGGGCACCTGCTCGGCGTTCCAGACCTGAATCAAGCCTTCGCTCTGGCGATGCGGAAAATGCGGGAACGGCGGCGGCTCGCCTTGGCCGAAATAAGCGAACACCAGATCGAGATATTCGCGGGTGGGAAATGTCCTTAAACTCACCTTGCGGGCGAAACCCGCTTCCTCGGCGGGTTGATGAACGCACTGCCCCGAAAGATCGAACTTCCAACCGTGGTAGACACAGCGGATCGCATCGTCCTCGACCCAGCCGAGGTGCAGCGGCGCGCCGCGATGCGGGCAGTGGTAGGCGACGACCTGCGGCGCGCCGGATTGCCCGCGATAAATGGCGTAATCCTCGCTCATGATGCGAATGGGCTTGGCATGCCCCGCCGGCAAGTCCTGGCTGCGGCAGACCGCATGCCAGAACTGGCGCATGAATATGCCGCCGGGTGTTCCCGGACGCGTGCTGGCGATGTCGATTTCAACCGGCTCTTGCGAACCAAGCGCGCGCGGCGACGCACGCGATTCCGTGAGCGTCATTGCTGGTACTCCTTAAGGGGGACTCTCAGCAAAAATCTGTTGCGCCAATATAGCACTTTGCCCCATCGTTGCGCGCTGCCTCGTAAGTGCTGAAGCTTCACTCGGCCGGGCGCCGCACGGGGGAAATGCCATGGGATTCTTTGCCAACCGCTGGTGGATCGTGGCCGCATGCGCCTGCGGGCTGTTGGTCGGCGCCGGCGCGATCCTCATTTTCACGTTCGGTGTCTTCCTCAAGCCGGTCACCGAAGATCTCGGCATCAGTCGCGGCGCTCTATCGAGCGGTCTGGGAATCAGTGCCTGGTTCGTCGCGTTGTCGTGCCCGATTGTCGGCTGGCTGATCGACCGCTTCGGCACGCGGCGCGTCATGGTTCCGGGCGTGCTCCTGTTCGCGCTTGCGGTCGCCAGTTTCGGCTTCATGCAAGCCGAACCGGTGTTCCTCATCTATGCGATCTTCTGCATCGCCGGCTTCATCAGCGGAGTGCAGACGCCAATCCCCTATGCCGCGGTGATCTCGCACTGGTTCGACAACCATCGCGGCATCGCGCTGGGCCTGGCGACGGCCGGCGTCGGCCTCGGCGTTGCGCTCATGCCGCAGTTCGCGGCATTTTTGATCGGCCGCTTCGGCTGGCGTGATGCTTATTTTGGCTTAGGGCTCGCCGTCGTGGTGCTGGCCTGGATTCCCGTTGTCATCTTCGTGCGCGATCCGCCGTGGGCGTCAGCCTCGGGCCGCGCTGCCGCGACCTCCGCATTGCCCGGCATAGATGCCTCCGCCGCGCTCAAGAGTCGGAATTTCTGGCTGTTGTCGATGGCGTTTTTTCTCGGCGTGATGGCGATCAACGGCACCATCGTTCACATCGTGGCGCTGCTCACCGATCGCGGCATTCCGCTGCAAGTCGCCACCGGGGCGCTGTCCGTGGCGGGTCTCGCCATTATCATCGGGCGCATCATCTGCGGCTGGTGCCTCGATCGCTTCTGGGGACCCTATGTTGCGGTCTGCTTTTTCATTCTGCCGATAGCCGGCATTGCGCTGCTGCTTAGCGCGTTGCCTTACCCCGTGCCGCTGATCGGCTCGGCACTGTGCGGCGCCGGCATCGGCGCGGAGATCGATCTGATGGCGTTTTTCATCAGCCGTTATTTCGGCCTGAAAGCCTATGGCAAGATTTACGGCCTCATGTTCATGCTGTTCAACATCGGCACCGGTCTCGGTCCGGCGCTCAGCGGCCGAGCCTTCGACCGTTTCCATTCCTATTCGCAAGTGCTCATCGGCTACGAGGTCGCCCTGGCGCTGACCTGCGTGCTGCTGCTTGGTCTCGGTAAATATGAGTTTCCAGCGGTCAAGCATGCAGCCCAGCCGGCAAGGTCAGGATGAATTCTGCTTAAAGGGCCAGCATGACAAGCTCCACGACTTATCGGCCGATGAAGCCGCCGGTCCTGTCGGTTGCGGAACGCGATCGGCGCTGGACGCGGATCCGGGATTTGATGCGCGAACGCGGCTTGGAAGGTCTCCTCGTCGCCGGCTTCCGCGCCCGCGAGATGTACGAGACCTATGTCAGCGACGATTACAACGAAGGCTGCGTGATCTTTCCGTACGACGGCGCTCCGGTCGTCATCACCTGGGCCTATCTGCGCGTGATGCGCGCCCGCTGGTCACAAGAACGCGGCGCCACACTTTGGGTCGATGATTATCGTGTCGCGACGAGCGGCAATGGCGTCGCTGACGTCATCCGCGAAAAGCGCCTCGCCGAAGCAAGCCTTGGCGTGGTCGGCCTCAGCTCGCAGGCGCCAACCGAAATCTACGGCGCGATCCCGGCCAATTTCTGGAATGAGCTCACGGCGGCGCTGCCCAAGGCGCGGTGGACCGACATCTCCGAAGAATTCAGCCATCTGATGCTGGTCAAGAGCGAGGAGGAGCTGGCCCAGGTCCGCTACGCGGCAAGCGCCGCCGAGGCGGCGTGTCGCGCGATCGTGGAGGTCACCGCGCCCGGCGTCGGCGAGGAAGTCGTGTTCGCCGAGGCGATCGGCGCGATGCTGCGCCACGGCATC